>DATNOY010001002.1:0-14937 GCA_036703495.1 Coleofasciculaceae cyanobacterium | reverse complement strand
ACCCGCTGCGTCATTGCTCCGCCATTGCCTCAGCGTTTTGCTGCGTTCGGGCACCCCCCCAGACAGCCGCCTGCTGATTCCCCTATCTGCGGCAGAGCTACTGCTGCCTGCCTGCATTGGCGATTACACAGACTTCTATGCCTCGATTTTTCACGCGACCCAGGTGGGGAAGCTGTTTCGCCCCGATCAGCCGCTCTTGCCCAACTACAAATATGTGCCGATCGCTTACCACGGTCGGGCTTCTTCCATTGTGCCGAGCGGCACTGCGGTCGTGCGACCGCAGGGACAGCGGCAGACCCTCCCCCAACCTGTCCCGCAATTTGCATCCACCCAGCTTTTAGACTATGAGTTGGAAGTAGGATGCTTTGTGGGCCCGGGCAATCCTCTAGGAGAACCGATCGCCCTGCACCAGGCGGAAGCCCACCTGTTTGGGCTATGTCTGGTCAACGATTGGTCGGCGCGGGATATACAAGCCTGGGAGTACCAACCCCTTGGGCCTTTTCTGTCCAAAAGCTTCGCCACAACGATTTCTCCCTGGGTGGTCACGTTGGATGCCCTGATCCCCTTCCGCTGTCCGGCATTTCAGCGCCCTGCCGATGACCCGCCGCCGCTGCCTTATCTCGCTTCTCCAGAGAATGCGGCCCAAGGCGGAATTGACCTGACCTTGGAGGTCTGGCTGCGTTCTACCCAAATGCGGCAGGTCGGACTAGAGCCAGTCCGCCTCAGCCAAGCTGCTTTTCAGCAGATGTACTGGACTTGGGCTCAGATGCTCACCCATCACACCAGTAATGGCTGTAACCTCCGCCCTGGGGATTTGCTCGCTAGCGGTACGGTGTCTGGGGCAATGCCCGGTTCGCAAGGCTGTCTCTTGGAAATGACGCAGCGGGGGGCCCAGCCACTCACCTTACCCACGGGAGAGGTGCGATCGTTCCTGGCAGACGGAGATGAGGTGATTTTGCGCGGCTATTGTCAGAGAACTGGCTTTGCTCGGATTGGGTTTGGCGAATGCAGAGGTCAGGTGTTGCCTCCCCAGAGACCGTTGGATTGAGCCTCCGTGCCCCTTGCCGTTTCACCGATCGGTACTTTAAATCGGTACTTTGATGACGAATTCAGTAAAACCCGGAATTTTTTAGAAAGGGCGGCATTGTCTCCTTTCCTCAAAAATTCCGGAAGTTCATGGGTTGACGATCCTAAGCCTGCGAGCTGGGTAAGATGGCAGGGTCTTTTAAGGGGTTAAAGCTATAGTCTGGCAAAGGCTGATAGTCGTTGGCATTGAGACGCTTGACGCGATCGGCAAACACCTCATGGAATTGCTCCAGATAAGCACAGAGCCATTGGTAATAGGCCGTCCACTGCTCCCGCTCCGCCAGATCGGCTTCTGCCAAAACGCAGGCGATCGAATATCCCAGATCGTCGGTTTGCGGCTCCCATTCCAAGGCAGTACCCATTTCATCCTCGATCGCCTGCCGATCTTCCTCCAGTAAATGAAAGTAAGGTTTGGCATCCTCAGAAGAGAGCAGCAGCCCTACCGCCAGGCAGGCATCTGCTTCATCCACGCGGGTATAGAGCCGAAACCCGGCCCGCCCAATCGCAAAGCTCATGATGCTCTCCACAGAGGGTTCACCCGGCTTAACAATGCTGCCTCGTCGCTCCAGCTGCTCGCACATGCCGCTCCAAAACTCTAGCTGCCGCCGTTGGGACTCGGTCAACCGCTCCTCTTTGACGACAGATTGCCGCTGGGTATGGGGTTGGACAATCAGGTTGAATTTGGGAGCCAGAGCCGATTTGCCAATCTGCCAAAGTTCAATCTCTAGCCCAAAGAAACGAAATTCTTCCTGGGTCATGTGATTGAGCCAATTCAGGGCTGCCTGATGCTCTGGGGTAAAGGAACTGGCAATCCAAATGACGGTTGCGGCCTGTAGCTCTGCCATTGCCGTTAACAGCCGTCCCAGATGGGTCGGATCGGTTGGCTCTAGCTGATTCTCAATCAACACCCAGCGATCGCTGTCTACATCCCGACACAGAATATCAGCAGATACGCTCATCTGCTCCTGGGGCACCACCTCTAGCGCTATGCCAATGGACTCTCCCAACAGCTTGATGTTCTCTACCTGCGCTAACCAGGGCGTAAATTCGGCAGCTTCTTCGTGCCAGTAGGTGCGCAAATCGACTTTTTCGAGTCGTCCTAAAGTTAGCTTGCGGGATGGCTCAGATGGCATCGGATCAACAGCTCTAATAGTTCTCTCTACATCCTATGTTGCCAGAAGAGGAACCGCTCAAACCAGCAAGTCTAGATATTTCGACCCTAGACTGCTCGCTCATTAAATTTTTTGAATGAGAAAATATGTAAAGCCATCCTTGCTCACTCTCCAGCAAATGCTGTCCCCCCAATCGATTACCCCCACCGACCTATGTCCTTAGATGCCATTGCCCATCAACTCGAACGATTTTCTGAACTGCAATATTTCGTGGAGGCCTCTGCCGTAATTGTCTCAGCGATCTCAGGCATGATTGCAGCCCGCGAGAAACAGCTAGATATTGTCGGCACCTATTTTATTGCGTTTATTACAGCTTTTGGGGGGGGAACCCTGCGAGATATCCTGCTCGATCACCGCCCTTTATTTTGGATTAGCCATCAAGAATATCCCATTCTGATTTTTGCTTTGTCCATTCTCTTCCTTTACTGTTCTCAAAGTTTGACGCCTGTCAAACCCATAGCCCGAAGGTCATTTGATCTAATTGACGCTTTAGGACTAGCCTTGTTTAGTATCTCAGGCACATCCTATGCCCTCGCGTATTACATTCCCTTTTGGATTGCGGCTCTGTTTGGCGTCATCACAGGCGTTTTTGGGGGTGTTTTGCGAGATGTGGTATTAGTCGAAATTCCGCTGATCTTCCGCCAGTCTACAACGCTATACGCCACCTGTTCTTTTGTCGGAGGTTGGATCTATCTAGTGGCTTTATTATGCAAAGTTCCGCCTTCCCTGGCAGGTTTAGCGGGCTTTGTCACAGTTGTCACTTTAAGAATGGCGGCCTTACGCTACAACCTGAAGCTGCCGGCCCTGTATGTCAAAGATGCCCCGCCATCTCTCCCTTACTCGTCTGAAAAAAAGAGCTTGTAGGATCGATTTGCAAAGCGTGACCCATCCAGGATGGGCTTTACGTTTTCAACTGAGTCAAGTACTGAGCCGAGGGCACACCGCTCTATCTCTTGTGGGGTGGCATCTTGCCCACCCAGTCATCCAGTCCAGGCAAGATGCCCACCCCACAAAGAATTGGACTTTATTAAGCCGCAGATGCCCAAGTAACGCAGATCTCCTGAGTCAGGTGGGCAGTGCCCACCCTACAAAAGGATCTTTGCTAGACCTTAGTGGCACTTGTGCTTGGCAGGGGAGGGAGGCACATCATTAGCCGGACTGAGGTCAAAGAAGTTAACGGGTTTGAGCATGAAGCCAATGTACGAAGTGGGCATAACCGGCCAATCTTCGGCCCGAGGAATGTGAGTATGCCCAAAAGTGTACCAAACAACGATATCTGTGTTTTCAACAGACTCATTGGCTTGCGTCCAGCGCGGCAAGCCATCCCCACCCGGATGCTGATTGGGATATTCGCCGGCTGGGAACCGTTCTTCCGGATCATAGGGCGTTACCCACAGGTGCTTCGTCATATAGCCGGCCCGTTTCGTCACACTGGCTTCAGGATGGGCAAACGGCGGTGAATTTTCGCCATGTACCAGCTTATAGCCCACCGGATAGCCCATGCGGTTGTGGACAGAAGGATTGACAATCTTCCAGTAGCGGGCTTTGGCAGGCTCAATGAGCCGCTGTGCCTCAGATTCCGTAGAGAGCAGCGTAGACTTGGCGTAAAACGCGTTGCCATAGGGATTCTCATCGCCCAAGGGGGCTGCTTCTGTGTCTACTTCGTAGACGGAATTGTTGATGCCATCTACCGACATATCCATCCGGACATTGAAGATGTGCTGGTGGTTAGGGGCGTAAAGCTGGGGAGCAATCAACGTGCCATATTTAGGCTGTTCTCCCGGCATCACCGCTGCGGTATTCATCATCCCCGTGAGCTTGACTTCGTATTGAATCGAGCCATCCTGATAGAAGTACCAGAAAAATCCATATTCGTAGTTGCCAACGGTAGCGATGAACGAAAGCACCAGCCGCCGCGATCGCCTCACTTCCACCTGATCGGTACGCCAATCGGTATGCTTCCAGAGGATGCCATAATCCTCTTCATGCATACAGATCGCATTTTTAATTTCAAAAATATCGCCTCGGCTGTTGGTCATCACCGCATCAAAGTAGCGAATTTCGCCCAGGCAATCGCACCCCAGCTGCAGCGAATTGGCTAACATGCCAACGCCATACTCTCCCACATCAAAAGCATTCTTGCGGTAGTGATGGGGACGCGGATCAGCATAGGGCACCGTCATTTCAGCCAGAGATGCCCGGTAGAGAATGGGCCGAACTCGCCCCTGATCTTCATAGCCGACGGTATACAGGATCAGCCCTTCACGGGGGGTAAACCCAATCCGCATCCGCCACTTTTGCCAGCGAATCTCATGCCCGTCAACCACGGCAAAGCTAGCCCCTTCAGGCTGGGAAATTTCTAGGGGTTTCAAGTCAGTGCGAAAGTCTTTGACATACTCGCGGGTGTAGTTGCTCTGCTCTGGCGGCAGGGGCACCACCCCATGATCTTCCACCCGCACCACTTCCATGGTGTTCAGATCGACGATGGGCAAAACGCCTTCGATCGGATGGGCATAGCCATTATCCGTGGGGTTGTCTCGCACCCAGCACAACGCCCGCGATAACCGCCTACCGCGATCGCTCTCGGGTTCGTTGCCATAGCAGCCAGCCGACCAGGGATCGACCATGATTAAGCTGAGGTCGGTGATGCCCCGTTTGCGAACTGCTTCCTGAAAATCAGGATTGGCTTTGACTGCCGCCTCGCATTCAAAAAACTCATCCAGGGCGATCGGGGGCTGCACATCGGGGATATGCTGCCAAGAAGAGACAACTTGGGACGTCAGCGAGACGATCGCTTCGTAGGCATTGCCGGTCTGATTATCCAGCAGAATCATAAACACGGCCCGCTCAAACGGCATGCCTGGTTCAAACTCTAGAACCACGCTTTTAGGAGGTTCATGCAGCGTTACGCTAATAAACCGAACGCGATCGCTCAAATTCTGCTGCGTTTTGAGGATAGAAACAGCAGCCAAGATCTCTTGAGGACTGAGAGGTTCTAGCGGATGAATAACGGCATGATTTCCTTGAGAAGTCATTGCTTTTTCGAGGCTAGCGGTCATGAGATCTCCTTTGGGTTAGCGAACCGATCAATTTAGGTCAGGCAAATTGCCGCCAAACATCTTAGAAATCAGTAGGCTCTATAGTTACAATAGAATGCATCCCGTTTAAAGGTATAGAGTCCTACCTTTAAATTAAGGGATTTGGGGCAGTAAATTTGTAACTGCCAACACGAATTGCGATCGCAACAGGCCGTTTTCAACTTAACGTCCAGATTTTAACCCTTAAACTTAATCATCTCTACTTAAGCAGGCCCAAGGCGCTGGATTTCATGACCGAAATTGATCCTAAAGTAGCCAACTTGAGAGATAGGGCATTAAGCCCAGCAGAAGCTTTGCTCAGAGGTTTCAAGCCAACCACAAATCCCTTTGAGGTGACCGTCGAGCGCTTGGGTTCGGTGATTCGCATGGGGCTTTATGAAGCGGGGACGCAATTGCCCTCAGAGCGGGAACTGGCTGAAATCATGTCTATTAGCCGAACTACAATTCGGGAAGCAATTCGCGTTCTGACGGCCCAAGGCATTCTGACCGTTAAACGAGGACGAGCGGGCGGCACCTTCGTTGCAGACAATTTGCCCCCCCCTAATATCCTGAAATTTAGACGAGAATTTCAGGATGCTGGTAAGACGCTGCAGGACATCCTAGACCACCGGTTAATTGTTGAAACAGGCATTGCTGAACTGGCAGCCCAGCGGGCCGATGAACAGCATATTGATGAATTACAGCAGCTCATTCATGCCATGCAGCAGGTTGAGGATAATTTCAGCGAGTACCGCAAGCTGGATACTAAATTTCATTTATTAATTGCCAAAGCAACCTGCAACAACCGTTTGCAGTCCATCATTGCCGATATTCATGCCGATGTCTCTGATCTGGCGTTGGTCATTCCTTACAGCAAAACAGTCTTGATCTCTTCAACCCAAAAACATCAGAAAATTGTGGATGCGATTCAGAGTGGCAATGCTGATTTAGCTCGACGGCTGATGAAAGAGCATGTGGAAGCGTCCAATAGTTTTCTGACCGGCCTTTTAGGATAATAAGGGCTGCATTGTGGGGCGCGCTTCGCGCGCCTCACAATGCAGCCTATTAAATTGCTGAGGTAATAAGTATCTGAGATACTCAGGTTGATTCAGGTATTAAAATCGCCATTTATATAACTCCTATTCACTATGCGCCCGTCCCCTTCCTCTGAGCGATCCTCACCGTGGCAAACCCTCAGTAATTCCATCCTTCTGAATTTTCTGCTGCTGTTTGGCTGTAGTTGGGCAATCGTCCTGTTGATTAATTACTTCCATAACACCATTGCTCTGTTTACGGCTGCCGGTATCTTAGCTGCGCTGCTCAATTATCCGGTGGCGTGGCTATCCCGTTATATTCCCAGGGGGCTGGCAATCGCCCTCACCTTTATGGGATCCCTCGCCTTACTGCTGGGGTTAGTGATGCTGATTGGATTGGAAGCACTGAACCAGGGACAAAGTTTACTGACCCAGCTCAAAAGTGCGTTAAATCAGCAGGATTTCTTGCCTTTCAAAGATTTTCTAACCCAACTGGATATCGGCAAAGTTGTAGCCACGCTCCAAACAGGGTTGGCTTCGGGTTTAGGCATCGTGCAAACTCTTTTTTCTAGCGTTTTTACCGGCATCTTTGGGGCAGTGATCAGCCTGTATATGCTGATTGACGGTGAAAAGCTGTGGAAATTATTTCTCAAGTTGGTGCCCGTTGCCTCCCGCGATCGCTTTGCTCAAACCTTCCAGCAAAGTTTTCTGGGATTTTTACGCGGACAACTGCTGTTAATGCTATTTTTGTCGGTCGCTACTTTGGTGATTTTCTCGCTGCTGGGAGTGAACTATTCCCTGATTCTGGCTGTCATTATTGGGGTACTCGATGCGATTCCGGGAGTTGGCGCTACTTTAGGAGTTTTGGTTGTCACCCTGCTCGTTTTCGCTTCTCAAGGCGGGGCGATCGCCCTCAAAGTAGTGATTGCCTGTGTTGTGCTGCAACAAATTCAGGATAACTTTGTACATCCCAAAGTCATGGGCAATGCGCTGGAACTCAATCCGGTGCTTTTGTTTCTGGCTTTATTCATTGGCGAACGTGTGGCTGGACTGTTGGGGGTTTTTCTGTCCATTCCGATCGCGGGTATGATTGCTGCCTGGATGCGATCCGTCCAGGCGGAAGCACCGCTTGTAGAAGCACCGCTGGGATTAGAGGAAGTTTCAGCAGCCCCAGGAGAGGTAGATGAACGGCCGGGAGGGTAATGTCAAATTCATTCAGTCAACGAAGCACCCACAGCAGCACCCACAGCAGCAGCCACAGCACCCAGAGAAGCAGGGCTATTGCTCCACGCAATCTTGAAGGGCAAGTTTAGCGATCGCCAGCACTAACTCCCCCGGCTTGAAGGGTTTAGCCAGGTGCATCTGAAATCCGGCTGCTAGGGCCTGTTGCCGAGCCAGTTCTCCTACATAGGCCGTCAGGGCGATCGCCGGAATCTGTTGAGTCAGGGTTGCATTTATGCGGCGGACTTGACGAATTAAGCTGTAGCCATCTTCCTCGGCCATGCCAATATCACTGACCAGCACATGAGGCGGACGCTGAGCCAGGATCGGCAGGGCTGCCTGTACTGAGGCAACGGCAGTTACTTCGGCTCCCGATTCCTCTAGCAAAAACTGAATGAAATCTTTGGTATCTGGTTCATCCTCGACGACCAGTATATGCAGCCCTTGCAGCGGATGGATTTGAGTCATACAGAGCTGGACAGCCGCTGCCCCCTGGGCTAAATCAGAGGCAGCATCCTTTAGCGGCTCAACAGCCTGCTTAGTGGCGTCGCAGGCTGAAAGGGGTAATTGGATGGTGAAGGTTGCCCCCTGTCCCTCTCCCGGACTTTCTGCAGTGATGCGGCCCTGGTGCAGTTCTACCAGATGATGGACGATCGCCAATCCCAACCCCAACCCCCCCTGCCCTCGGGTGGTACTGCTATCGGCCTGGCGAAATCGATCAAAAATATAGGGCAAAAAATTGTGAGGAATGCCAATGCCCGTATCTTTGACTTGAATTTGGGCAAAGTCACCCACTTGCTCGAGGCGCAGTTCTACCCGCCCACCTGCCGGAGTAAATTTAATGGCATTAGATAACAGATTGCCCACCATTTGCTGCACTCGGTTTGCATCTGCCAGGACAGGGGGCACTGTTGGATCAAGACTGGACTCAATCTGAATGGACTTGGAGAGAGTCAGGGGGCTGACGGCATCCAGACTGGCTTCCACGATAGGAACCAGGCAAAGCGGCACCCGCTTCAGCTGAAGTTTGCCCTGGATAATCCGGGAGACATCCAAAATATCCCCAATCAAATCGGTTTGCAGTTGGGCGTTGCGTTCAATGCTTTCTAAAGCCCGAGCTGTTTTTTCAGCATCGAGGTGGCGACCGCGCAGCAGTTTTGCCCAGCCCAGGATGGAATTGAGCGGCGTGCGTAGCTCATGGGACAAAACCGCCAGAAATTCATCCTTCATCCGGTTCATCGACTCGGCTTCTTGCCGGGCCACCTGTTCCCGAATCAGTTGAAACTGGGTTTCTTCCGCTTGTTTGCGATCGCTAATATCCTCCACGGTGCCCACATGTCCAATCAGTTCACCTCGGTTGGAAAACATGGGAGCCGACCGAATGCTAACCCAGCGAGTGACGCCCATCTGGGTTTGAAAGCAGCGTTCCATCCCATAGCTTTGATCGCGATCGCTGGAATTGTCCCATTTTTCTGAGCCTGGCTCTCGATCAGGGGGCTGGAGAAAGGTGAGCCAATCTTGGCCCAAGCTTTCTTCTAAGTTAAAGCCACAAATGGCTTGACAGCGAGGATTGGTATAGGTGCACCGTCCAGCCATATCGGTGAGAAAAATGCCAATCGGCGAGCAGGCGCTCAGAGAGCGAAACAGTTCTTCACTGCGCTTCAGCTGAGCATTTGTGGCAACGAGTTGGGCCGTCTGCTGCTTCAGAGCTGCCGTTTTTTGATAAAGCTCCACAAAAACTTCAACCTTGGACGTCAGGATTTCGGAATCGATTGGCTTAAACAGGTAGTCTACGGCTTTCAGCGAGTAGCCCTTCACCACAAAGGCATCACTCGTGTTGAAAGCGGTCAGAAAAATAATGGGCGTAGAGCGCGATCGCGGCCGTTGTCGAATGAAGGTTGCTGTTTCAAAACCATCCATCCCTGGCATCTGTACATCTAGCAAAATGACCGCAAAATCCTCTTCTAGCAAGCACTTCAAAGCCTCAACTCCGGATTTTGCTTTGACAATATTCTGCCCCAAGGGGTCGAGGATTGCTTCCAAAGCAACCAGATTTTCGGGATGGTCATCAACTAGAAGGATGTTAACTTTGGGTTCATTCAGCATATGAAAGCTTGGAATTTTGAGGGTGGGGTCAGGTGCAGGTGACGTTGTTCATGACTTTGCTGAAAAATTCGCTGGAGCGTTGCTGAGGCATAGGTTAACCAAGTGAGGACTGATTTGGGGCAGGGGAAGCACAAGGGCATCAGACACCGTTTCGAGACTGGCCCTGGGCAAAATAGGATTTTCTGCAGTGGTTGGGTCTTGGACAATCGCTATTCCTCCTAGAGTTTTGATTTTTGCCAACCCTTGAGCGCCATCCCGACTGGCTCCCGTGAGAATGATGCCAATAGTGCGCTGCCGATACGCATCAGCCGCAGACTCAAACAGCACATCAATGGAAGGACGAGCATGCAACACCGGCGATTCAGTGGAAAGCGCAAAGTGTCCGGGTTCAATCAGCAGGTGGTAATCTGCTGGAGCTAGATAAATATGCCCGGCTAAGATGGGCTGTTTATCTTCTACTTCTACTAAAGGCAAAAAGGTCTGCCGCTGCAAGTGCAACACCAGCTGGCCATCAGAATTCTTATGCCGATGTTGGGCGATCGCCACGGCAATCGAAAGTTGGCAGGGTAACATGGGCAGCAGTTGCTCTAGCGCATGTAATCCTCCTTGAGATGTACCAATCACCGCCAGTTCAAAGGCCACTAAGCGATCCTCCGATAGATCTTCTCTTGAGCACTCAACGCTTCATAGTCCAGTTCATGAGGGGTTCTAATCAGCGATTCTTGCTTACCCAGTCCCAAAATTCCAAACGTCCCCAAGCTGTTGTAAAGCAACTGATGCACTCGATTTTGCAACTGTTGATTGAAATAAATCAAGACATTTCGGCAGAGAATCACGTTGAATTGATTAAAAGAAGCATCGGTCACCAAATTGTGGGGAGAAAAGATGATGTTATCTCGCAAGGTCGATCGAAAGATGGCGCTACCATAAGCGGCTGTGTAATATTCTGAGAAAGCCCGTTTCCCTCCGGCCTGGAGGTAAGACTGGGTATACTCCTGCATCGCATGGAGTGGAAAAATGCCGGACTTGGCTTGCTGCAAAACGGCCTCATTCATATCAGTGGCATAGATCCGGCAACGATGATAGAGATTTTCTTCAGAGAGTAGAATGGCTAGCGAATACACTTCTTCCCCGGTTGAACAGCCAGCATGCCAGATGCGAATGAATGGATAGGTGCGGAGCAGCGGAATGGCTTTTTCGCGGAAGGCCACATAAAAGCTGGGATCGCGAAACATGGCCGTAACGTTGACCGAAATCCCTAGCAAGAACCGCTCCATACAGTCGGGGTCATGCAGCACTTTTTCCTGAAGCCCTGAGACGCTCGTTAGATTTTCGGCGCGAATTGTATTCCAAATGCGACGTTTGAGAGAGGCGATCGCATAGTTACGAAAATCAAACCCGTAATAGCGATAGATGCTTTCCAGGAGGAGGTGAATTTCGATCTCTTCAAGTTCGGTGGAGCAGGTAGGCGAAAACATGGATGAGTTGCATAAAAAAAATTTGGATTTTAGAGCGGGATGAAGTCTAAACTCTAAAATCCAGTGGGTGAATTAACCGGAACTAATACAGCCAGACGCGCAGCAGGGATAGCAGTTGTTCAACATCCACCGGCTTGGTAATGTAGTCCGATGCCCCTGCTTCAATACACTTTTCTCGATCGCCCCGCATGGCTTTGGCGGTGAGGGCAATCATCGGCAGCGTTTGAAATTGTTCAATCTGCCGAATAGCTTGCATGGTTTCATAGCCATCCATTTCGGGCATCATCACATCCATTAAGACGAGATGGATATCGGGATGAGCTTGCAGTTGTTTAATGCCATCTCGACCATTCTCGGCATAGACGATCTCCATTTGATAGCGCTCTAGCATGCTGGTCAGGGCAAAGATGTTGCGCACATCATCATCCACAATCAACACTTTCTTACCCACCAGGATCGGATCATTTTGCTGAAGTTGCTCCAACATGCGACGTTGCGGATCGGGCAGATTGGCTTGCACTCGATGCAAAAACAGGGCCGTCTCACCCAGCAGGCGTTCGGGCGATCGCACATCTTTGACGATGATGGTGTCAGAGAACCGGCGTAAGTCGGTTTCTTCCTGCAGCGTTAGTTCTTGTCCGGTGTAGATAATGATGGGGATCTGCGTCAGGCGAGGATTTTGCTTGATTTGCTCAATCAGCTCTAGCCCCGTCATATCGGGCAAGCCCAGATCTAGCACCATGCAGTCATACCGGCCTGATTGGAGGGCCTCTAGCGCCGCTGCCCCGGTGCCGACTGCCGTTGTATTAACATCGCTGTTGCCGATCAGCTCAATGATGCTCTGCCGCTGGGTATGATCATCTTCCACCACCAGCAGATTTTTTACCGGCCGCTCCACAAATTCTTTGATTTGCGTCAAGGCTTCCAAAAGCGTTTCGCGGCTAATCGGCTTTTGCAGGAAAGCGATCGCTCCCAGCTGTAAACTGCGCTGCTTGCCTTCTTCCACAGACATCATATGAACAGGAATATGGCGCGTCGTGGGATCATGCTTTAGTCGATCTAAGACCGTCCAGCCATCCATCACCGGCAGGCAAATATCCAGCATAATCGCCTTAGGCTGAAACTCCCGCGCCATCGCTAACCCAACATCGCTGCGGGTGGCAATCAGCCCTTTAAATCCCTGCTGCCGAGCTATGTCTAGCAGAATTCGAGCAAAGTTGAGATCATCTTCAATGATCAGCAACAGGCGATCGTCGGGTTGTAGTCCTTCTCGATCATCCTCCAGATCGAGGGTCTCAACCGCCACAGCAGAAGTCAACAGGGCAGGAACGGGTTCTAGGGTTGTGCTTCTCAGGCGATCGCGTCTGCCTAACCCACTCTCTGTCCAGCGGCTGACTTCCTCTTCTCGTCCTTCAGGAACGCCATAGGTTTGGGGCAGATACAGCGTAAACGTACTGCCGCGACCCACCTCACTTATCAACCGAATTTCACCTCCCAACAGCCGAGCAATCTCACGGCTGATGGACAAGCCCAAACCCGTGCCGCCATATTTGCGAGACGTGGTGCCATCTGCCTGCTGGAAGGCTTCAAAAATTACCTGCTGTTTATCTAAGGCAATGCCAATCCCCGTATCTCGCACGGCAAAGGCAATCACCTGATTCGCCCGATTCAGGGTTTCTTGGTCAGGACTCCAGCCCTGGGTAGCCAGGCTGATGTGCAGGCTCACTTGCCCCTGTTCGGTGAACTTAAAGGCATTGGACAAGAGGTTTTTCAGCACTTGCTGCAGCCGCTTAGAGTCTGTATGGATGGCGCGAGGCAGGGAGTCATCCAGTTGGATCAAGAACTCCAGGTTGCGATCGAGGGCCAACTGCCGGAAGGTGCGATCGACCTGGCTGTGCAGCTCTGTGAACAAGGTCTGGTCGATATTCACCGACATGGTACCCGATTCGATTTTTGCCAGATCGAGGATGTCGTTGATCAGCGCCAGCAAATCATTGCCAGACGAGTAAATGGTGCGAGCATATTCCACCTGCTTGCTGGTCAGGTTAGACTCGCTGTTGTCGCCTAATAAGCGCGCCAGAATCAGCAAACTGTTGAGTGGGGTGCGCAACTCATGGGACATATTCGCCAGAAATTCTGACTTGTACTTGGAAGTCATCGCCAGCTGTTTGGCTTTTTCCTCCAAAGACTGACGGGCTTGCTCAATTTCGCTGTTCTTGCGCTCCACTTCCCGGTTCTGCAAGGCCAGCAGCTCGGCTTTCTCTTCCAGCTCTTCGTTGGTCTGTTGAAGTTGCTCTTGCTGGTTTTTCAGCAGTTCTTCCGAAGCCCGCAGCGATTGTGCCTGCTGTTCTAGGCGCTGGTTGGTTTCAGTCAGTTCCTTCTGCTGGGTTTGCAGCTCTTCTGCCAGCGATTGGGATTGCTTCAGGAGCTCCTCCGTTCGCATGCTGGCGGCGATCGTGTTCAGAACGATCGCGATACTTTCGGTCAGCTGGTCAAAGAACGTCAGATGAATTTCGTTGAAGCGGTTGAAAGAAGCCAGTTCCACGACAGCCGTCACCTGACCCTCAAACAGGACGGGCAACACTACCACATTGCGGGGCACCGCTTCGCCTAACCCGGAGCTAATCGTGATGTAGTTGTCTGGGACTTCTGTGAGCAGAATCCGCTCTTTCTCCAGGGCACATTGTCCGACTAAGCCTTCACCCAAATGGAAGCGGTTGGACAGATGTTTGCGCTCCCGGTAAGCATAGGTGGTGAGCAGCTTTAGGTAAGGCGCGTGGTTTTCGGTAGATTCCATCAAATAGAAGACGCCATGCTGGGCCGAGACCAGCGGAGCCAGTTCTGACAAAATCAGCTTAGAAACGGTTTCCAGATCGCGCTGACCCTGCAACATGCGCGTAAACTTGGCCAGGTTGGTTTTCAGCCAGTCTTGCTCGGTGTTTTTCTGCGTTGTCTCGCGCAGGTTGGCAATCATCTGGTTGATGTTGTCTTTGAGGATGGCCACTTCTCCTTCAGCAGCCACCGCAATCGATCGGGTCAAGTCGCCTTTGGTCACGGCGGTTGCCACTTCGGCGATCGCCCGCACCTGCGTCGTTAAGTTTGCCGCTAGCTCATTGACGTTGTCGGTTAAGTCGCGCCAGGTGCCAGCTGCCCCCGGCACTTTGGCTTGGCCCCCTAGCTTACCTTCAATCCCTACTTCCCGCGCCACGGTCGTCACCTGGTCGGCAAAGGTAGCCAGGGTATCAATCATCTCGTTGATGGTGTCGGCTAAAGTTTCAATTTCGCCTTTAGCATCCAGCATCAACTTGCGCTTCAAATCACCGTTTGCCACGGCCGTCACCACTTTGGCGATGCCCCGCACCTGCGCCGTCAGGTTGCCTGCCATCGAGTTAACGTTGTCGGTCAGGTCTTTCCAGGTGCCTGCGACGCCTGTTACCTGCGCTTGCCCGCCCAGCTTGCCCTCGGTGCCCACCTCGCGCGCCACCCGCGTCACCTCGGAGGCAAAGGAGCTGAGCTGATCCACCATCGTATTAATCGTGTTCTTCAGATCGAGGATTTCGCCTTTCACATCCACCGTGATTTTCTTGGAAAGGTTGCCGTTGGCGATCGCCGTGGCTACCTCGGCAATGTTCCGCACCTGGGCCGTCAGGTTGCCCGCCATCGAGTTGACCGAGTCGGTGAGATCCTTCCACGTGCCGCCGACCCCCGGTACGAGAGCCTGCCCGCCAAGCTTGCCGTCGGTACCGACTTCGCGGGCCACGCG
>DATNOY010001001.1:0-8998 GCA_036703495.1 Coleofasciculaceae cyanobacterium | reverse complement strand
TAAGTTCCTGCCCAAAATCCTAGCCAAACAGAGCTTAACTAAACAACGTTAACTCAGCTAATTCCCAGCTCGCTTGGACAAGCCTGACTTGCAAAATATTTGATCTGAAATATTTTCCTGATCTGCTTGGACGAGAGAAGTAGAATGCATAAATTTATCAAATGCTTAAATACGGGAACATTTCAAGCCAAATTAACGACTGCTAAGCTGTATGAGCCACAGTTATACTATCTGGTGTACTATCTGGCGTTATTTTATTTGACCGATGTAACATATTAATTTTTAATCGATCGGCTTACAACAGATAGCTCAAAGTAAACAACCAGTTACCAATCTATTCCTTGCTGTACACGGTATGCTCTTGATGCTTCCTTTTAGGGCAACTTAATTAAAAGAATCACCCAATCGGGTGAGAGAAGCGAACTTATATAAAGTTTCAATCCAGATTATGATGTTTGGGTTATTGAGTAACCCTGCACCCTGCTTAACTTCAGCGCGACTTGCATCCTGTTAAGGACATAGTGATGACTAAACCTGACTCAAACCCGACGTTTCTAGGCTTCTCTAGCCAACGTTCTTTGCTCATCAGCAGCCTCGGGTGGCTGGGGGGCCTTAGTCTTCTAAGTACGGGCATAGCCTACGCTCAGACATCATCGACTGAAACTTCGTCTCCCGCCGTGGACAGTTCAGCCGTTCCCAGCGCTCAAGAATTATTTCAGCCTCTTGTTGAAGAAGCTCCGACTAAGCCGACACTTGCGGCTCCTGCTGCACCAGAGGAATTTTCGCCCTTACCCCAACCTGCAGCTCCTACTGCGATCGAACCTGTTTCCCCTGAGCAGAACCGCCCAGTCGATGCGATCGGCAATTCCCCCGCTCCCAACAATGCGGCTCTTTCACCCAACTTGGTTGATAATGCCAAGCCTGCTTTCGGGCAAAGTGGGGCAGCTGGTTCATATATTGACCCAACCCCTTATGCCTTGGGAGCCACCCACCCAGATGTAATTTTCTCGGAACGTTCTACGGGATGCCAGACCGTCTTACAACCTGGGCAAACGGTTCCTAACAGTATTTGTCCCGCTCCGGCAGTCACAACTGCTTATTCATCGGGTAGTGGCGCTGAAGGCTACGCAGGTTCTACCGGCAGCTATGGCGGCAGCTACAGCGGTTCTATAACGCTGCCCTCTATTCAGAATTTTTATAATTTGACGGTGCGTCCGCCTGCCCAGATCAGTAATGGCAACATTAGCTTGATGTTCCCGCTGACAATTCCTGCGGTCATTACTTCGGCATTTGGCTGGCGGATTCACCCCATTGCCGGTGAAAGCCGGTTTCACTCAGGGACTGACATTGGTGCACCCCAGGGAACTCCAGTCGTAGCGGCATTTGGTGGCAAAGTGCAAATTGCTGACCTGATGGGGGGGTATGGACTGGCGGTTGTTCTACGCCACGACAATGATACCGAAGAAACGCTGTATGGACACATGTCAGAAGTGTTTGTAAAACCTGGAGATGTGGTCAAACAAGGCGATGTGATTGGTCGAGTGGGCAGTACAGGTTACTCTACAGGTCCGCACCTACACTTCGAGTTTCACAAGCTGACTCCCCAGGGGTGGGTTGTTCTAGATCCAGGTCAAGCTCTAGAGTACTCGCTCGCTCAGTTAATTGAAGGCATCAAGCCAGGACAAGCCAACTCCAAGTCGCTGTTTGCTTCCATTAGCTGGAAGAGCCTTCAGAAAGCGCTAGAAATGGCAGAAGCGAAGCCTCAATCTACAGCGGCGCTGGGTCAGCTCAAACCCCAGATCAAACCAGGTGTAGCGCTATCTAATCAACCGAAAGTGGATTAGATATAGTGCTTTGCGCTCGGATAAAGTACGGCTATTTTTTGAGAGCTGCTATGACTTCCAGAGTCGGACTGCCAAAGCGTTGCCCTTGCTAGAGAACATTATGTAAAGCGTTGCGACAGCGACAGCTTTCATTTAATTCAGTTCGCGAGCCATAGAGTGAAATTGCTGTAGACATTTGTGAGCTGCAAAGCCCACAGCATATTGAGAGCGAGGGATAGGCAAAGTTGTCTATCCCTTTTATTTATAGAGATTTTCGACTTTCAAAAAATCATCTGGCTTTAGCCGAGTGCACACCGCTCTATGCTGTTTATTGCCCCTCTTCTTCTGCCAATACGGCTTCGCAATATCGCAGCAGCAGATCGAGGCGCTGACTAATTTGCTGCTGCCGCTGGCTTTGCGTAGCAGATAAACGGGCCGCTTGCAAAAACATCAGATCGGTTCCTAGCAGACGCAGCTGTTTATTAATTTCTACCTGGAAAGATTGAATCTTGGCAGCCTCAGTCGCATCAAGGGTTTCTAAATTCCCAGGCAGAATTTTTTGGTGAAAGAAAGTTTGTACGTCCTGAAAGGGGGGATGTAAGGCGGAGGGATCCATGCCTATTTGGGCTTGCAGCTGCTGAAGCCGATGCCGAAAAGATTGATATAACTGCCGGTATTCTGGTAACATTCGCAGACTGCACGACTGTGTAAACGGCGTGACTGTATAATATAAGACCAACGTTAAAGATTATCTCTAAATTATCTGAGAATTAAACTCGTGTTAAGCGAGGATAACCTGCACTGTCGCGCAACAAATCTCTATAATGCGGAGATAAGAGGTTTTAACTTTATTGAAGAACTTATTCCCTGAATCTCCAAATGATTACGGCTTCAAGTCTTGATCAGGCGAGTTTCGGGAGCTTTTATCATATTCATCATAAATAACGCTTATAAATTAGCTGCCCAGCCCTTCCGTTTATCGATAGAACTCAGTGGGTACAACGAGCCCTCTTGCCTCTACCTCACTTTAATTGTCACTTTAATTGATTGTTCTGGGCTGTATTTTCGCAATATAACCGGCTGCATACCGTAAAATCAGCAAAATCTACCCTTTAGCCCTTTCTGCACATGATCATTGGCACCCGCTCTGGGCTTGATAGTATGAACGCAGCAACCACAACTCCCACAATTCCGACGGATATCACCCTGCCTGATTGGCTGCAGGAGTGCATTATTGAGCAGCGATCGCCGCTAGCTTGTGATGCTACGACTTCACCTGCCGAAGCCACATTGGTCTGCCAAGCCTTTGAATTCGCCTACTGCCTTCATCAAGGGCAAACCCGAGCTTCTGGCGAACCTTACATTGCTCATCCCGTAGCAGTGGCTGCCCTCCTGCGCGATCTAGGCGGTAGCGGTGTGATGATTGCAGCCGGCTTCTTGCATGATGTCATTGAGGATACGGATGTCACGGCCGAGGAGATTGAGGAGCGGTTTGGGGTTGAAGTTCGTCGGCTGGTTGAAGGGGTGACCAAACTTTCTAAGTTTAACTTTTCTAGCAAAACTGAGCGGCAAGCCGAGAATTTTCGCCGTATGTTCCTGGCCATGGCACAGGATATTCGGGTGATTGTGGTGAAGCTGGCTGATCGGCTGCACAACATGCGCACCCTAGAGCATTTGCCCGACGACAAGCGCCGGCGGATTGCCTTAGAAACTCGCGAGATCTTTGCTCCCTTAGCCAATCGTCTGGGGATTGGGCGATTTAAATGGGAACTGGAAGATCTGTCTTTCAAGTATTTGGAGCCAGAGGCTTATCGGGAAATTCAGGAGTTAGTTGCCGATAAGCGGATTGACCGAGAAACCCGGCTAGACCAGGTGGCTGCGACGTTGCGAGAGCGTCTAGCGCAGCTTGGGATTGAATGCTACGACATTAGCGGTCGCCCGAAGCATCTCTATGGCATTTATCACAAAATGCAGCGGCAGCAAAAGCAGTTCCAGGAAATTTATGATGTAGCTGCGATTCGCATTATTGTCGCCACGAATGACGAATGCTATCGGGCGCTGGCGGTGGTTCATGATGCCTTTCGCCCCATCCCTGGTCGCTTTAAGGATTATATTGGATTGCCTAAACCCAATCGCTATCAGTCGCTGCATACGGTTGTGATTGGCAACGCAGGCAAACCGATTGAGGTGCAGATCCGCACCCTGGAGATGCACCATATCGCCGAGTATGGGATTGCCGCCCATTGGAAATATAAAGAAGCTGGACATTCCAATACCAAACTGTCTACAGATGATGAGAAATTTACCTGGCTGCGGCAGCTGTTGGAGTGGCAAAGCGACCTGAAGGATGCCCAGGAATATCTGGAAAACGTTAAGGATAACCTGTTTGCTGATGATGTTTATGTCTTTACGCCTAGCGGAGATGTGGTCGTCCTGAACCAGGGTGCTACTCCGGTTGACTTTGCCTATCGTATTCATACTGAGGTGGGCAATCACTGCGCCGGAGCTCGAGTGAACGAGCGTATGGTGACGCTAGATACGCCCCTCAAGAACGGTGATATTGTCGAAATTATTCGGCAGAAGAATGCTCGCCCTAGCCTGGATTGGCTCAATTTTGCCGTTACAACTGGGGCACGCAACCGAATTCGTCAATGGTATAAGCGATCGAACCGGGATGAAAATATCTTGCGCGGACGGGAGCTATTGGAAAAAGAACTGGGTAAAAGCGGCTTAGATGCTTTGCTCAAGTCTGAGCCGATGCAAACGGTGGCTGAGCGTTGTAACTATGCTTCCCCAGAAGATTTAATTGCAGCGTTGGGCTATGGCGAAATTACCCTCAACCTCGTCGTCAATCGGATTCGTGAAGCTGTCAAAGCGAAACAGCCGATCGCTCCAGCGGTTAATGATTCAGAAACCCTGCTGCTGCCCTCTCATCCGGCAACCTCCAGCCAAACCTCCAGCCGCACTAAGGGCTCACCGATCGCCGGAGTGGAGGGCTTGCTCTATACACTGGCAGGCTGTTGTAATCCCGTGCCGGGAGAATCGATTATTGGGGTGGTGACACTGGGCAGCCGAGGCATTTCCATTCACCGCCAAGGTTGTCAGAACACAGAGAGCATACCGGGCGATCGCCTGATTCCGGTGAGCTGGAATGAACCCAGTATCACCGGCAGTCGCCCGCAGACCTACCCCGTACAAATCCAAATTGAAGTGATCGATCGGGTAGGGGTATTAAAAGATATTCTGTCTCGGCTGAGCGACTACAATATCAACGTTCGCAGTGCCCAAGTGAAAACCTTTCCGGGACAAACCGCCACAATTAGCCTGGGCATCGATATTCTCGATCATGATCAGCTAGAGCGAACCTTCACCCAAATCCGCAAAATGAGCGATGTAATTAAGCTTCGTCGGCTGAGCGAGGTCGATGACGAAAAGTAGATAGAGCCTGTTGAACAGGATCATCACCCGATAGTTGTTCTCAAGAAGCGTAGAAGCCCCTTGAGAACAACTTAACCCCAATTGCAAAGCGACTATTTGCCAGAGCGCCCTTTTTTTCCTTTAGCTTTAGGTGAGCGTTGCCGATAGCTGCCGGTCGTAGCAGTCCGCAGCCCTGTTGCACCGATGGTGAAATAGCCGACTGAAAGCAATAAACTGCTAAAGACGGCTTGATTTCGAGAGTTTCGCACTTGCGACTGCGCCTGATCCAGCGCCTGTTGCTGCCGCTGCTTAATTTGCCCTAGCCCTTGGGTACGAGCCTTATCTAACTCTTGATCGAGCAGCTTGGGATCAGCCTTAACTTTTTGCAGCGTTTCTCTTAGCTGCTGGGCTTGAGCTTGCTGATCGGCAGGGATTTGGTTACTTTGCAACTGCTGCTGCAGCTGTTCCACCTGCTGTTCGTTCCCCAGAAGCGCCGTCACCTTATCTTTTTGCTGAGTGAGGGTTCTCTCCAATTGCTGCTGGGCTAAAGCCGCTTGATCATTAATTTTACGAGTCGTTGCAGCGCTAGCCAGACGGCTGCTGTTGAAATGGAGGGGCGCAAATACCAAGAAGATGATGCCCAGCAGCAGGGATAGGATGAGCGTCGCTGTGAGTAAAGCACCGCGCGATTTGGGCTGGGTTACATCGCCAGATATGCGCTCAATCCAAATGCCAAAAACGATGAACGCGATTCCCAGTAAAGGGACAGTGCCTCGCCCGACCCATTGATTAATCAAATTCACAATCCACTCGTTGTCGAGAAAATTGGCGGGAAATGCCAAGACAATGTAATCCAGCAAGACGCCCAGAATCAGAATGATGCCGGCGACCTTCAAAATTAGGGCAGTATAACGACTCGTAGAGGATGGACTGACTGCTCTCATAGGACAAACGGGAGATACAACGGTAATTTTTAAGGGTTGGAATCCATTCTAGGCAACTGGCTTTCGAGATTTAGGGTTCCCCTAAATTCTGCCATCTAACAGGAGCGATCGCCTGGCTATTGCTGTCCCGCAGCTTTATAAACGGCAAAATTTGCGATCGCGATCGTATTGCAAATCTTGCCAGGAAAACGCAAAGTGGCTGATGGAGGTAATCTGCGGGGCAGCTTGGTGAATCGCCTGCATTTGGACTTCCAAAGCCGGACGACCGTTGAGCGTTTGCCCCCAAGTGCCAGCGATCGCTGGTTCCACCTGGGTTCCAGGCGGAGCTAGATCCACAACCCGCTTCACCTGGGACACAATGCAGCTCGTATCACCGCACGTTCCATAAGCCATCGGATGCCATTCCAGCGTACTCGGAAAGCGATCCCAGGGTTGCAAACGCGAGTCATATCCCTGGGCCCCAACCGACTGGTTGGCCTCCGGAAAAAACACCGCCCCTGCCGGAATCCCGCGCTGCTGCACCGGCTGAATCGCCATCCCCAGAAAATCCAAGATGCCCTGCACCGCATGAGCCACCGTGAATTGCCATAGCTCAGATTGGAGATGCGATACCGGAACCGCGTCTTTGGGAGGGGTGCGTCCTTGCCAGAGTGGGGCTTGTTCTTTGGGATACAGGCTGCTGACCTGTGAGACATCCCCCGCTGAGATATACCCTTTGCTAATAAACCGTTGAATGAGCGCCAGCCCCCGCTGATTCAACGCTCGCTGATACAAGGCTTGCTCCGCTGCAGGACCATAGATCCACAAGTCTTGCACCTGGCTAGCCACTGAGGCAGAACCGGCTCCACGCGGATAGCGCACATAGTCAAACAGCACCCCATCTGGCTGTCGCTGAAGAATCGCTTGCTCTAGCGCAGAATAATCTTGCTTGGCTTGCAGATTATAGGGATCGACAAAGGCTTCATTAGAATCGACGGCATCTTCGCCGCTGGCAGAACGGAAAGTCAGACTGGTATACCCTCGTCCATTTAGGGCGAGCACCTGCTGAGCATTAGGGCGCTGGCCATAGGTGTAACCAAAGTTAAGGGTAAACATCCAGGCATAGACTTTAATGCCACGCTCCCGCCCTTTAGCGATCGCCTCTGCTAGCAAATCTCGGTTTTCATAGCCTGGAAGGCGCACCATCGAAGACCAGGCTGTGTGGTTATTGCTGACTGGCAGCAACACCTGCCCATCTGCAAAAACTTCTAGATAAACCTGCCCATAGCCTCGACTGGCAATGCGATCGAAAATTTCATCCAGCGATCCAGCTCGGACATCACAAGGGTAGAGCCGCAGCCAAATCGCCTGTTCCTTCAGCCAGCTTTGAGTGCGACAGCGCCGAATTTGCTCGGCATTTTGGCTCAGCTGAGTTTTATAGCGACCTTGGGCAACCGGTTCACTGGTCATCGCCGCCTGGCGCAGGGCAGTGGTTTGAGCGATCGCATCGGCTGAAAGTGCACAATACGGCGAGGTTTGAGCCTCTACTTGATCGGGAAGCAAAACACTGATGGCAGCACTGCAGAAGCTGCTGACCAACGCCACGATCAGCAGCTTGCGATGAAGGGAATTGCGATATTTTCTAATCGGCCAGAAACGAGAAAACCTCATGGGATTTTTCACAACTCCTTCACACAATCTAGGTAGATTCAGGGGGGTAGCGGCAGCAAAGAACAAGTTTGCTCATGATGACCGGATGAACCTCAGATCCTATCCCTCACCGCTAACTTTTTGGCTAAATCTACGGATGTCTATATTACTCACGTTTAGGGGAATTTAAAGCGATCGCCCTAACTCTACCTCAAGTTTAGAGCTTGACAAACTTGGTATGGATCAGCTCTTAAATTTTGCATCCTTGATATGCAACCCTATTGACGCTATCACTGGAACTTTATAAAAGTCTCATCTAGTTCAAAGATTAGGCAAATCCCCGCAGTTTCACTACCTGCCTTTCATGAGTGCCCCTTATAGTTTCAGTAATGGTGACTAGCCCCCCAGACGGTTAACCTGCAAGGAGCACTGCAAGCTGTGATTAGCACTTCCCAATTCCTAAAATCTTCGTCATCCGAATCATCTATGTTGGCTCGCCCACAAGAGATTTTCACATCCCCGCAGGTGCATCCCTCCGTTACAAGCAAAGCTAAGCGTTTAATGGACATTGTTGGTGCGCTTATCGGATTAACCATTACCGCTCTGGTTGCGGTTCCGGTAGCTATTGCCACCCACTTTGATGATCCAGGCTCAATTTTCTATAGCCAAATTCGCTGCGGACATAACGGTAAAACCTTCCGCATCTGGAAGTTCCGCTCAATGGTCAAAGATGCCGATCGCCTAAAGCATTTAGTTCACAATGAGGCCAAGGGCAATATTTTCAAGAACCGTAACGATCCCAGGATTACCCGTGTAGGTCGGTTTTTGCGTAAAACCAGCCTGGATGAATTGCCACAGTTTTGGAACGTGCTCAAAGGTGAGATGAGCTTAGTCGGAACTCGTCCGCCGACTGTCGATGAGGTTATGAAGTATGAGCGGCACCATTTTCAGCGGTTGTTAGTCAAGCCTGGCATCACAGGTGAATGGCAAGCCAACGGTCGCTCTACCGTAGAAGACTTTGAAGAAATTGTCCAAATGGACATCGCCTATCAGCAGAAGTGGTCTGTTGCCTATGACTTTATCTTGATTCTTAAGACTATCAAAGCAGTTTTGGTCAAGGATGGAGCTTTCTAGAATCCCCAGGAAAATTCTGCAGACTGTTTAGATACGTTAGGTACGGCTAAA
>DATNOY010001000.1:0-6032 GCA_036703495.1 Coleofasciculaceae cyanobacterium | reverse complement strand
CGGGTGCAAATCTCAACCAGGCAGATTTGAGGGGCTGCATCCTGCATCAAGCCAATTTGTGGGACGCCAATTTAGCAGGAGCCTGTTTGACGGGAGCTATGATGCCGGATGGTAAAGTGCATAACTAGCCAGGGCAGCGGCAGATACTTTGGGATTTTCATCTTAAGCCTGATTGCCCAACCCAAAAATCGCTGTAATATCGCATCAACATAATAAGGCGATCGCGGGTGCTATTCATGCGACGAAGTTTGGGAGTTTTGCTAGCTATTGTTCTTTCTTTAAGTCTTTTTTTGCAACGTTCTCCTGCCCAGACAACGGCTGCGGTGGCAACGGGTCGAGGGGGAGCGGTAGCCACGGTGGATGCACGGGCCACACAAGTGGGCATTGAGGTTTTGAAAGCAGGCGGTAATGCCATTGATGCGGCTGTGGCCACAGCCGCCGCTTTAGGCGTCACAGAGCCGTTTTCAGCAGGTATTGGCGGCGGCGGCTTTATGCTGATTTACCTCAAGGATCAAGATCGACTCATCACCATTGACGGTCGAGAGCAGGCTCCTGCTACCGCCCGTGTGGACATGTTTAAAGACCCGGACAGTCCTACCGGAGAACTACTGCCCTTTATGCCTAACCGCGTGAGTAATGGGGCCGCTGTGGGCGTCCCCGGAACCCTGTTGGAATGGACAGAAGCGCTGAATCGCTATGGCACACTCAGCTTGTCTGAGGCATTGCAGCCAGCGATCGCCCTAGCTGAGCAAGGCTTTGCAGTAGATGCTACTTTTGCCAGCCAGATTGAGCAAAATCAGGCGCGCTTTGCAGCTTTCCCGGCGACGCAATCGCTCTATTTACCCAATGGCAAACCGCCGGCAGTGGGCACCTCGTTCAAAAATCCTGATCTAGCCAAAACCTACCGGCTGTTGGCCCGCCAGGGAACCAATGCCTTTTACCGGGGGGAGATTGGCCGGGCAATTGCCCAGACGGTGCAACATCCTGCCACCGTTCCTCATCCGCCCTTTCGTGTGATTGCGGGCGGCATGACACTGGCAGATCTTGATCAGTATGCGGTGCGGGTGCGTCCGGCGGTTAAAACAACCTATCGCGATTACCAGATTTACGGCATGGGGTTGCCCAGCAGTGGTGGCATCACAACCAGCGAAGTGCTGAAAATTCTGTCCGGGTCTGAGTTAAGCAAGCTCAATCAGGCGGACGCCTGGCATCAGGTGATTGAAGCGGAGCGGTTAGCCTTTGCCGATCGCAATGCCTACTTAGGCGACCCAGAGTATGTGGACGTACCGCTCATGGGACTGCTCAACCCTGACTTTGCCCAGGCTCGGCGGCAAAGCATCGGCGATCGCGCCCCTGACAATGAAAAAGCGTTTCGGGCGACTGCTGGCAATCCTTTACCCTATCAAAAAGACCCGAGTCCCAGCCTGACGGCTCCCCCTGCAGTTGCCCTGATCCAAACGCAAGGGGGAATTTCGACGACCCATTTAGTGGTGAGCGATCGCTGGGGTAATGTAGTTTCCTACACGCTGACCATTGAATCGACTGGAGGTTCAGGCATGGTCGTGCCAGGCTATGGATTTATCCTCAACAATGAACTGACCGATTTTGATCCCACTAGCCCGCATCCCAATGCCCCAGAACCGGGCAAGCGACCCCGCAGCAGTATGGCTCCAACGATCGCCTTTGCCCCCGATGGTACAGTGCTGTCCTTTGGCTCTCCAGGCGGTTCCACCATTATCACCACGGTCTTAGGCATTGCCGTCAACCTGATGGACTTGAAATTGCCCATGGATCAGGCGATCGCTGCACCCCGCATCTCTCAGCGCAATGGCGGCACTACCCAAGTAGACAGCCACCTGGAAACCAGCGAACTTGGTCAAGCCTTAACGGCATTAGGGCATACCCTAGAACCTATGCCGGAAATCGGGGCTGCTACAGGAATCGTCATCCAGCCCAATGGCACTATCTTGGCTGCTGCTGAACCCGTGCGGCGCGGCGGTGGCTCTGCCAAGACGGTTGCTCCTTAGCGGTTGCCCGCCTCTCACACCGTACCCGCTCCCTTGCTAAGATGAGTTGGACAACCTAACCGTAAAATACCAACGTGGTCGTTAAACCAGAATGGCTGCGCGTCAAAGCGCCTCAGTGGGAGCGAGTCGGCACTGTTAAAGAAATCTTGCGGGATTTAGCCCTCAATACCGTTTGCGAAGAGGCATCCTGCCCCAACATTGGCGAATGCTTTAATCATGGAACCGCCACATTCTTGATCATGGGGCCGGCTTGCACCAGAGCCTGTCCCTATTGCGATATTGACTTTGAGAAAAAACCTCAGCCCCTTGACCCCACAGAGCCAACGCGGCTAGCAGAAGCAGTTCGCCGCATGAATCTCAACCATGTGGTGATCACCGCAGTCAACCGGGACGATCTACCTGATGGGGGAGCATCGCAGTTTGTTCACTGCATTACAGCAGTGCGGGCTGCCTCACCCCAGACTACTATCGAAGTCTTAATTCCTGACCTGTGTGGCAACTGGGAAGCCCTTGCTCTCATCCTGCAAGCCAAACCAGAAGTGTTAAATCACAATACAGAAACGATTCCCCGGCTCTATCGCCGCGTGCGACCTCAAGGAGACTATGGGCGATCGCTAGAGCTATTGCGGCAAACACGGCAGCTGGCACCCTCGGTTTACACCAAATCTGGAATTATGGTGGGGTTAGGCGAAACCGATGAAGAAGTGCGGCAGGTCATGCAAGATCTGCGATCGGTGAGCTGCGACATTTTGACGATCGGTCAGTATCTCCAGCCTAGTCAAAAGCATCTGGGTGTGCAGACTTTTGTCACGCCAGAACAGTTTGATGCATGGCGCGAGTTTGGGGAATCAATTGGGTTCCTGCAGGTGGTTTCCTCACCCCTTACCCGCAGTTCCTATCATGCTGAACAGGTGCGAGAACTGATGCAGCAGCATCCCCGTAGCTGAAGCTGGGGGAGCAGGGAGCAGCATTCCCCATGCCTGATTCCTCCTTCCCCATGCCCGCTCAACCGCTGATCTGCCTACCCAACCAGCAAGTTTTCCTCAGGATAGTTGATCGTAGTGGGACGGGGATCCCCCAGAACGGCAGACATCAGCAAAAGGACGCCTACCCGGCCTACATACATGGTGAGAATTAACACCAGTTTGCTGAAGGTAGAGATACTGGCCGTGATCCCTGTAGACAGCCCGACTGTCGCAAAAGCAGAAACGGCTTCAAACAGGATTCTAATGAACCCCACTTGCGGATCGCTGAGGGCAATCAACGTTGTAGAAATTGCGACCGTGACGACAGAGCCAAACACAACCCCGATCGCCTTAATCACGAGCGACATTGGGATTTGCCGTTGATAGCACAGCACTTCTTCTTTCCCTTGCAGCACAGTAGCTGTACAGCTAGAAAATATTCTTAAGGTTGTGGTTTTAATACCGCCACCCGTGCCCCCTGGGCTTGCCCCAATAAACATTAAAACGATCGTTAAAAACAGCCCTGCATCGCTCATTTTGCCGTAGTCAATCGAGTTAAACCCAGCAGTGCGGGGTACAACCGATTGAAACCAGGCTATTAAGAGTTTTTCTCCAAAGTTGAAAGGGCCAAACGTCTTGGGATTGGTATATTCGATGCAGAGAACAGCGATCGTCCCTACCACGAGTAGAAACAGAGTCGTGCGAATGGCAATTTTGAAATTGAGCGTGAAGATCACCCGCTCGCGGCTTCCCGAAAGGCGATCGCGTACCCATAAGTACAGTTCCATGATTGCCTGATAGCCAATTCCACCAAAAATAATCAGAATCGGAATGATCAGGTTAATAGGAATGGAGGTGGCATAGCTGATGAAATTATCAGGAAATAAGCCAAATCCAGCATTATTGAAAGCGCTAATGCTGTGAAAGAGACTGAGCCAGATGGCAGCCTGCAACCCATGCTGGGGCGCGAATACGGGGATCATTAAGAGCGCACCCGTCAGTTCAAAAACTAGCGTTACCGCAATGATGGATTGCACCAATTGCAAAACGCCGGACATGCCTTGTCGATCTAAGGACTGTTGAATCGCGATTTTTTCCCGTAAGCCAAATCTGCGTCCCAAGAGCAGCAACAAAAAAGTGGTAGCAGTCATGTAGCCCAATCCACCAATTTGCACCAATAAGGCAATCAAGAGTTGCCCGGTAAAGGAAAAGTAGGTGCCTGTGTCAACCACCACTAAGCCGGTGACGCAAACGGCTGAGGTTGAAGTGAATAATGCGGTGATGAGGTTCCCCCAAGAGCCATCCGCGATCGAGATCGGCAGAGCCAACAAAAGGGCACCCACGACAATAACCGCCATAAATCCTAAGCAGATGGTTCGCGCGACTGTCATGGTTGGGCAGGAGTAAAGGGAGAAGCAGGCGTTCCGGATCAGGGCTTGGCAAAAGGGACAGCCTCCGGGTTCAATTTATGAGCTGAGTAAAGACACGCTAATTAAAAAATGCCCAATACTGGCTCTTTTAAATCCTCGTTCGATTGTGCCATGCTCCAGCCCTTACGCAACATCTGATGATTCTCTGATACCGAAAATTTTCTTTAGGGTTCAAGCAACTGAGCCTCTGTTAGCTATCCCTAAACCACCGGATCAATTACAATCTCTGCACCCCCCCAATCCAACACGATCTTAAGGGTTACTGTTCATCTCTCATCCTTCATATTCCTTCTCCATGCCCACCCTACAAAAACAAATTCAAGAATTCTATGACGCCTCCTCTAGTCTGTGGGAGCAGATCTGGGGAGAACATATGCATCATGGCTACTATGGCGAAACTGGTAAAGAACCCAAAGAGCGACGGCAGGCCCAAATTGACCTCATTGAAGAACTCCTCAAGTGGGCAGATGTGCGGGAAGCCAAGCAAATTTTAGATGTGGGATGCGGCATAGGCGGCAGTTCTTTATACCTGGCTGAAAAGTTTCACGCGGACGCCACGGGCATTACGCTGAGCCCGGTACAGTCCAACCGAGCGATCGCCCGTGCCCAAGCTGCAGGATTAAGCAGCAGAACAACCTTCCAAGTTGCGGATGCGCTCGACATGCCTTTTGCAGACCAATCTTTTGATTTAGTCTGGTCGCTGGAGAGTGGCGAGCATATGCCTGACAAACAAAAGTTTTTGCAAGAGTGCTATCGGGTTCTAAAACCGGGTGGCAAGCTGATCCTGGTGACTTGGTGTCATCGCCCGATCACCTCTCCCAATCAACCGTTAACCCCAGATGAGCAAAAGCATTTGGAGAAGATTTACCGGGTTTACTGCCTGCCGTATGTGATCTCATTGCCGGAGTATGAGGCGATCGCCCAAGGGCTGCAGTTTCAACAAATCCGCACGGCCGATTGGTCGGCGGCAGTTGCCCCGTTTTGGGATGTTGTGATTGACTCTGCCGTCACCCCTGGAGCCGTTTTGGGATTGCTCCGTTCTGGCTGGACAACCATTCAAGCTGCTCTCTCTTTAAGCTTGATGCAACAGGGCTATCGGCAAGGATTAATCCGATTTGGTTTACTCTGTGGTATTCGCTAAACCTGATTAGGAGACCCGCTTCATTCAAT
Source organism: Coleofasciculaceae cyanobacterium (assembly GCA_036703495.1). GTDB lineage: Bacteria > Cyanobacteriota > Cyanobacteriia > Elainellales > Elainellaceae > Drouetiella. Next base: position 440 of record DATNOY010001000.1, on the reverse strand, counting down.
CCAATCCAGAAAAACCGAGGAGCACCTCCCCCTGTGTGCTCCCCAATTTTTTGATCTAATGTTTAATTGTGCATATCTCTGATGCCTATCTACTGAGCCTTTGCCCTGATCTCCCGATCCAGAATTCCTAACCTGTCCATCTTCCTCCTAGTAGATCCGCTAGTAGGCCTAGCAAAAGTCATTCTCAAGATATTTATACATAGGAAGCTAATGTAGTAAATTTAACTTTAGAGAGTCAAGATAATACTGAATTCCTTGTTGCAAACGCTTAGCTCAATGGGTTGCTGGAGAGTGAGCCTTAGGAGTGAGATCAGGAGTCAATACAGGGTAATGACATAGGGCAGGCTAGATAAGCGAAAGGCTGGGTTAATGATTGGGAGTGAGCGTTTACAAGGTTTAGGGTGGAGAGAATCATGATGGAAGATGTGCCGCTTACGCCA
>DATNOY010000999.1:0-2313 GCA_036703495.1 Coleofasciculaceae cyanobacterium | reverse complement strand
TCCGTCTCCACCACGGCATCCATCCAGGTCAATGCCAGATGCGGCGCATCCCAAGTTACCAGCCCATCAAAGGCATCGACGCGGATGCTGTACAGGGTGCCTGCCATAAGTCGCTTGTAAATGCGCCAAACGATGGGATACTGCTCCGCCAAAAACGCCCAATCCTCAGTGGCGTTCAGGTATAGCCCCAAGGTTTCAATCCACCAAAGCGACGCATCCAGGCTGTTATAAAACGGCTTTGCGCCAGCATCCGGGAAAGCGTTGGGGATCAGCCCTTCCTGGGAATATTGCCCAAAGGTTTTCAGCAGTCCTTTAGCCAGGTCAAAGCGGCGAGTCGTCAGCGCCAGTCCCGGTAAGGAAATCAGGGTGTCCCGACCCCAGTCGTTGAACCAGGGATAGCCGGCAATCACACTGGGATTATGGGTCGAAGTGCGGTAGACAATAAACCGATCGCCTGCCTGCAAAAGGCGCTGCCTGAGAGAAGCAGAGAGAGGGGTTTCGATGTTCTCCCCCGCTTCAACTGGGTTGCTTGGCTGGGGTCGGTCTGCCGCCGGGTCTGCCAAGGTTTGACCTACCACTGTCTGGTCTAATCGCTGTTGCTCTAGTTGAATGGCGTGATCAAAAGTCTGACTGTTTAAAGGGACGGCCGCTAACAGTGAGTCAGAGCCACAAACCCGCGCTTCTAGCGTCACAGATTCGCCCGGTTTCAGCGTCACGATCAGCGTACCTGGACAATAGAGGTCTTCTTTATCTGCCAGTCCCCGCCGAGTTTCTTCGGGGTAGTGGTAGCCCCAATACCACATGCCCTCTGTGTAATAGTCGCCCTTAGTCCAGCGCAGCTGCCAGGGTGTGCCCCGCCATTGGGGGCGTTTGGCTTGCAGCTGCAGACCGTCAGACGCCACCTGTTGCATAAAGTCTAGCTGAGGATCAGCGTGCTGCTGATTGTGAAAAATCCGATCGCCAATCAAAGGACGCAATCGCAAAATTGCCGGTTCGCGCCCTTCATAGCGGTAGTGCACCAAAACTCGGTTGCAGAATGGGGAAGATAGGACAGGCGATGGCGGCACCTGGCTAGAAAATGGCAAGGAACCGTACGGCATGACCAGACGGCGAGTGATTCGCCAGTAGTGGTGTCCCCAAACCCAAGTGGGAACAGGGTTTACCTGAAACGATTGGAGAAGACGATAGCCGGTAGGCGCGATCGCACCCCCATGCCAATAGTTGGTTCCTAACTCAAAGTCACACCCTGCTACAGAGAGGCTGGCATCAATTCTTGAGAGCAGTAGGGTGCGTTGTCCTGGCGGATCAAGAGCAGCCACCAGCCAGCCGTGATAGGTGCGAGTATGGGCATCGGATACCGTACCACTAGCAAAACTCCCTAACCCATTGGTCAGTAGCCACTCCCTGATATCTAACTCGTTCATACGGGGTCACAAGTGCGGATGAGTGAAGAAGAGGATGAACTCAATGACATGCGCCCCGGTCGGTTTCTGCTCAAGCTTAGGTATAAAATCTAACTTCATCTTACCGAGTTCCCCATTCTTCGTCTTCCGCACTTTCGCTTATCGTCCATGCGCCTAAAAATGGACAGAAGCTATTCAATTTTCTAATCACAAAGCTGATTTACTCAAAATCGTTATGACTATGATATAACTGTAACAGTTCGTAAATAGAACGCAAGCCTCTGAATGATGCTTTCCAGTCGCAATTCAGAACGTTCTTGAACCTTCAGCTCAGTAGACAAGTTAAATAAGGAGCTTTACTCATGACCGAAGGATGCCTCCGGGTTGGTCAAGCAGCACCCGACTTCACTGCCACCGCAGTGTACGATCAGGAATTCAAAACGATTAAATTATCTGATTATCGGGGCAAGTATGTTGTTCTTTTCTTCTATCCGCTAGATTTTACCTTTGTCTGCCCCACTGAGATCACGGCATTTAGCGATCGCTATGAAGAATTTAAATCCCTCAATACCGAAGTTTTAGGGGTATCTGTAGATAGCGAATTCTCCCATCTAGCCTGGACGCAAACCGATCGCAAGCAAGGCGGCGTTGGCGATCTTAGCTATCCTTTGGTGTCTGATATCAAGAAAGAAATCAGCACTGCTTACAACGTCCTTGATCCAGAAGCCGGAGTAGCGCTACGCGGGCTGTTTATCATCGACAAAGACGGTGTAATTCAGCACGCCACCATCAACAACTTGGCATTTGGTCGCAGCGTTGAGGAAACTCTACGCACCCTACAAGCGATTCAGTATGTTCAGTCTCATCCGGATGAAGTTTGCCCTGCAAACTGGAAGCCAGGTGATGCCAC
>DATNOY010000998.1:0-11225 GCA_036703495.1 Coleofasciculaceae cyanobacterium | reverse complement strand
ATGCCCGCCTGCCGCATCCCTCCCCCAAACATCTTACGGAACCGTCGCGCCCTTGCCATCAGTTCCTGAGTTCCCACCAATGCCGACCCTACAGGCGCACCCAATCCCTTCGAGAAACATACGCTCACCGTATCGAATGGTTTCGCATACGCTGCCTCCGAGATACCCGTTGCCACACAAGCATTCCAAAACCTTGCTCCATCCAAATGCAGCTGCAAACCTTGCTCCCGACAAACTTGAGCGATCGCCTCCATCTCCTCCAGCGGAAAAATCCTTCCCCCACCCCGATTGTGCGTATTCTCCAAACACACCAGCTTAGTCTTTGGGAAATGGGCATCACTCGGACGCAAAACCTTGCGCAGATCCGCCGCCGTAAATAGGCCACGATCGCCCTTCACCAGACGACACATCACCCCCGACAGCGCCGCCGGAGCGCCCCCCTCATAGTAATAAATATGCGCTTCCGACTCCAAAACCACCTCATCTCCCGGCTCAGTATGCACCCGTAGCGCAATCTGATTAGTCATTGTTCCCGATGGCATATAGACCGCCGCTTCCTTGCCTAATAAATTCGCTACATAATCCTCCAGCGCATTCACCGTTGGATCATCCCCAAACACATCATCCCCGACCACAGCTTGAGCGATCGCTTCTCGCATTCCTGCTGTCGGCTGTGTAATCGTATCGCTTCTCAAATCAATCATCATTTTAGTATTCCCCAGTTCACCTACTCAGTTCACCCATTTATTTCAGCTATTGAGCCAGCTCATGCAGCACTGCATCAGAACCAAGCACCTATTACAGTTCCCATCCTAGTAAGATTCTAGCCAATCCTCCAGAGCGATCGCCCTCTGCTATTTGCATTCTACAGTGCCCTCCTTTACGATAAAAGCGGCAGGAATCTAAGGTTCTGTTGACCATCCAAAAAACAAATAGAACGAGCGAGCAATGCATAACTTTACTTTTCAGAATCCTGTCAAAATTTTGTTTGGCAGAGGTCAGATTGCCAACATCGCCAACGAGATTCCCGCAGATGCCAGAATCCTGTTGACGTATGGTGGCGGTAGTATTAAAACTAATGGGGTCTACGAGCAGGTCAAGCAAGCCTTAACAGGGCGCACCGTCTATGAATTTGGCGGCATTGAACCCAATCCTCAGCTCGAAACCCTCCTCAAGGCAGTAGACATAGTTCGGGCCGAAAACATTGATTTTCTGCTAGCAGTCGGTGGTGGTTCTGTTCTAGACGGCACAAAATTCATTGCTGCCGCCGCTCCCTTTCCGGGAGATGCTTGGGACATTCTTGTCAAACAAGCACCCGTTACCAGTGCCATTCCCCTCGGTGCAGTCATGACCCTACCTGCAACTGGATCAGAAATGAACGCCTTCTTTGTCATTACCAAAGCGGCCACTCAAGAGAAGCTAGGGAGCATGACTCCATTGGTATTTCCCCAATTTTCAGTCCTAGATCCCGAAACCACCTTTTCCCTCCCCGATCGCCAAATTGGCAATGGCATTGTCGATGCCTTTACCCACACCATGGAGCAATACTTAACCTACCCGGTGAATGCTCCCTTACAAGATCGGATGGCTGAGTCAATTCTCATAACGCTCATTGAAGAAGGGCCCAAAACCCTTGCCAATCCTACCGATTATGATGCCCGTACCAACGTCATGTGGTGTGCCACCATGGCACTAAACGGACTGATTGGCGCGGGTGTTCCCCAAGATTGGGCAACGCATGGCATCGGTCATGAACTTACCGCCTTGTACGGCATCGATCATGCCCAATCACTAGCCGTTGTCCTGCCCAGCATCATGCTTCATAAGCAAGAAGCCAAGCGCGCCAAGCTTTTGCAGTATGCAGAACGAGTTTGGGGCATCACTCAAGGCAGCGAAGCCGATCGCATCCACGCAGCCATTCAACAAACTCGTACCTTCTTTGAATCGGTTGGCGTTCCCACCCGGCTATCCGACTACAACATAGACTCAAGCGCCGTTTCAGCCGTCCCCCAACACATGACTGCCCGCGGCTCAGTTGCGCTAGGCGAACAAGGCGACATCAATGCCGATGCGGTTGAGAAAGTCTTGGCTCTCAGCATCTAAATCCGATTAGCCAAGAAACTGTGGGGCGATATTCTATCGGGAGGGGCTGGTCATGACCAGCCCCTTTTATGTGTTCGCCATGTTTTTTTGAAATTGGCATGTGCTAATTTCTGCCTTATTTTGAGACTCATCCGTACCATATCTAGTCTTATAACGAAATAATGAGTCTCATAAGGAGAGAAAAAATTGCTTGCTCAAGTCTTTACCATCAACAGCTGTCAATCCAACAAATAATCAACCCCCAATGGCTTACAGTCGATAAGCAGTGGGAGTTGATTACAGGCGCTAGTTACAGCGCTAATTGCAAAGAAAGAATGAAATTAAGCGCCAATCATTGAAATTTCTGCAACTGGATAACTAACACTTTTCCAAGCGGTTAGCCCCCGATCAGTTCAGCAACATTTTCATATCCCGCTTCCCGCAGCTGAGGTGCCGCTTCAGCAGTTTGTTCATCCGCTTTGCCATACACATAGATACCGCAGTCGAACTCGAGGCTCACGCGAGCCTGAGTAACCAGTTCGTTGATCGGCATCGCGATCGCCCCATGAGGTGATCCCTGTGACAAGCAGCTCTACCTCCGACATTAATAGTAATCAGAGCAGGCTTACCCCAATCCAACCGATTCTATAAAGCGGTGGCATGAACCTTATCCCGAATCGCTTCAGGAATGGGGAAACAGTAGAAAATCTTAGACGTAGCTCATCTGTAGCAAAAAGGATAGATTGAATACTGGGTTAATCCAAATACAGCTGTGAAAGGAACCTAATTCGCAATTTCCGGCAGTTCAGGCAGGTCACTCAATCAACTTCTGCCAGACGAATTAACCCAATATTCAAAAAGTATTCAATTGGTATGAACAACTGAATTAAATTGAGCTACGCGAAACCCAACTGATTCAGCAAGTTAGCGCTGACATGCAACAAAGTTTAGAAGTGAAGCGCAACTTGATGAGAAAACAATTCAACAAAGAGGGCAAACACAAAGCCGAGCATTGCTAGACGACCATTCCAAAGCTCAGCTTGAGGAGTAAAACCCCAGACCCAACCGTTGCGATTTTTTTTCGGAGAAACTTTGTCAACATCAGAAGAAGCGGATACTTTTGTCGAACTTGCCATGATCATTACTCCAAATTTTGTGACTGTAAGAACTAGGTCAAGTGAAAAAGTTAAAGTACCTTTAGCACTAGGGAGAGGCAAAATCTAAATCCAATTTCCATGCCTGCTTCAGAAGCTGCTGAAACAATGTTTTCTGAAGCATCATCTGCTTTTGATGTTCAATCAGAAATTCTTGCGCCTGCTCCTGAGACATTTGCCGGACTTGATCTGCAAAAAGTCTGAGACTGAACTCTTGGTCTAAGGTAAGCTCGATCGCTTCATCCATAGCTATCTCCTGTAACCCAATGAGGGTAAAAATTGTGAGCCTATTAGTAGGAGTGGCGCTATGCACTTCCACATTGCGCTATATGAATTAATATAACAAATTATTTAGATAGTTTGACGATTTTCATAAATTATTGTATTTCGCCTGGCTTTTTAGGGTGCTAAGTTGCTGGAATTAAGGGTCTGAAGCGGATTTCTGTTCACGTTTAGGTTAAGTAAACACAGAAAGTAGATAAAGCTGCAGCGCTCGTAGGGCTTAATTTATTGATGCGTCATATTTTCTTGGCAATCAGCATCAGTCATTTTTTATCTTGCTATGAGACTCGCCAGTATTAAGACTAGTCTTATTTCAAAAATATGAGTCTTAATATGATATAAAATTCTCTATTCAGCCTTGCCGTAAGACTCATTAGTATTAAAGTTAGTCTCATTTCAGAATTGATAGTCTCATTGTGGTGCAAAAGTTGTCTATTCAAGATTTGTCTACTCAAGATTTGTCAATTCTTTGTCTTGCTATGAGATTCATTAGTATTAAAACTAGTCTCATTTTAGGGACATGAGTCTCACTTGAGCCCGCAAACTAAATCCCAGAGCGATCGCCCGGTTCAATCTTCCAACGGCAATACTTTCACCCCTCCACCAGCATTCCGTCAGCATCTAGAGTCACTGATGCCTAGCTCTGGAAAAGACGAATGATTAAACAATTACAAAGTTTAGTAAAATGGCTCTATCAATAGGTATATTTTCTTACTGCCATGATAGCGGATCAATTTCCTTGGCTTACTGTGATTGTCCTGCTGCCGTTCGTTGCTTCCTTGGTAATCCCCATCCTGCCTGATAAAACCGGCAAGGTTGTGCGGGGATATGCCCTAGGCGTAGGTATCACCGATTTTGTTTTAATGTGCTATGCCTTCTGGAAACATTACGACGCCAGCAACGCTACTTTTCAGCTCGTAGAGAAGTACACCTGGATACCTCAGCTAGGTCTGAGTTGGTCCGTCTCAGTCGATGGCATCTCAATGCCCCTGGTGCTGCTAGCAGGCTTAGTGACTACCCTCTCCATTTTTGGAGCCTGGCAAGTCGATCGGCGATCACGCCTCTTCTACTTCCTGATGCTAGTGCTGTACTCCGCGCAGATCGGCGTATTTGTCGCCCAAGATCTAGTGTTGTTGTTCATCATGTGGGAAGTCGAACTCATTCCCGTCTACCTGCTGATCTGCATCTGGGGCGGACAAAAACGCCGCTACGCCGCCACAAAATTCCTGCTATATACCGCAGCCGCTTCCATCTTCATTCTGGTGGCAGCCCTGGCCATGGGTTTGTACGGCGGCAATCTTACCTTTGATATGGTCGAGTTAGGGCTTAAGGATTATCCGCTAGGGCTAGAGCTATTGCTCTATGCCGGATTGCTAATTGCCTTCGGGGTCAAGCTGGCAATCTTTCCCATGCATACCTGGTTGCCCGATGCTCATGGTGAAGCCTCCGCTCCTGTTTCCATGATTCTGGCAGGCGTCCTGCTTAAAATGGGGGGCTACGGACTCATCCGTCTCAATCTAGAACTGCTTTCCGATGCGCATATTTACTTCGCGCCCCTGCTCGCCATCCTCGGCGTGGTCAATATTATCTACGGTGCATTTAACTCCTTTGCCCAGTCCAACATGAAGCGCCGCTTAGCCTACTCCTCCATTTCCCATATGGGATTTGTCCTGCTGGGCATTGCCTCCTTTACTGACTTAGGCATCAGCGGCGCAGTCCTGCAAATGATTTCGCATGGCTTAATTGCAGCCCTGCTCTTCTTCCTGGCCGGGGTAACCTACGATCGCACCCACACCATGTCCATGGACGATATGGGCGGCATTGGTCAAGTCATGCCCAAAGTCTTCGCCCTATTTACCATCGGAGCGATGGCATCCCTAGCGCTACCGGGCATGAGCGGCTTTGTCAGCGAGATCTCCGTTTTCCTGGGCATCACCACCAGCGACATCTACAGCTCAAACTTCCGCATCGTCATGATTTTCCTCTCTGCCGTTGGGCTCATTCTCACGCCCATCTATCTGCTTTCCATGCTGCGGCAAGTCTTCTACGGTTCCGGTGATGCACCCGCTTGCGGTATCACCGATGCAGGCGTTAGAAACCAAGAAAATCAGGATATGGTTTGCTTTGGGACTAGCTGCGTATTACCCGCCGATGCTGACTTTAGTGATGTTAGACCCCGCGAAGTATTCATTGCGGCCTGCTTCCTGATACCCATCATCAGTATTGGGTTTTATCCCAAACTAGCGACAAACCTATACGATACGAAAACCGTCGCCGTCAACGCTCAAATCCATCAATCGTATACCCAGATTTCACAGTCCAATCCCCAAATCTATGCCAAAGATTTCCTCGCTCCTAAAATTGCGAAATCAGAACTAGAACCCATTTTCGGACTCCTCAAGTAACCCGATCAAATCCCTTAAACCCATTTAGCTCACAATAAATTCTGAGGATACAGGGGGCGTGGCAGCACACCCCCTTTTCTGTATCTAATCGTCACTCTCTCTACAGCAAACGGCTCAACAGTCGTCAGGTCAGCCTCTCCCTCCTGCCAACCTCTTGCTGATAGACTGCAAATACATAGTTTGGCTCATCCTAAAACCACAGTGCGTGGCGTTTAGATAGGGCAGATCTGAAGCAGTACCTACAGGAGAAGATATGGATGTTAAAGCAGCGATCGCCTTTGAAGCAGGCAAGCCTTTAAGCCTGGAAACTGTTCAGCTGCAAGCTCCTGAAGCAGGAGAGGTGATGGTCGAAATTAAAGCAACCGGCGTCTGCCATACCGATGCCTACACCCTCTCAGGGGCTGATCCAGAAGGCTTGTTTCCTGCCATCTTGGGGCATGAAGGCGCAGGCATAGTTGTGGAAGTAGGGGCAGGCGTCACCAGCGTCAAGCCAGGTGATCATGTGATTCCGCTCTACACTCCCGAATGCCGCAACTGCAAATTTTGTCTCAGCGGCAAAACCAACCTGTGTCAAGCCATCCGCACGACTCAGGGCAAAGGAGTCATGCCCAACGGCACCAGCCGGTTTACCTTCAACGGCGAGATGATCCATCACTACATGGGCACCTCCACCTTTGCCAACTACACAGTTTTGCCAGAGATTGCAGTTGCCAAAATTCGGTCAGATGCCCCACTCGACAAAGTTTGCTTGATTGGCTGTGGCGTCACGACCGGCTTAGGAGCGGTGGTCAATACCGCCAAAGTCGAGCCGGGATCCAATGTCGTCGTCTTTGGCTTAGGCGGCATCGGCTTAAACGTGATTCAGGCGGCCCGTATGGTAGGAGCCAACATGATTGTGGGAGTAGACCTGAACCCAGCCAAACGCGAATTGGCTCAAAAGTTAGGCATGACCCACTTTGTCAACCCCAGCGAAGTAGAAGGCGATCTCGTCCCTTACCTGATCGAACTCACCGACGGCGGTGCCGATTATAGCTTCGAGTGCATCGGCAACGTTAAACTCATGCGGCAAGCGCTAGAGTGTTGTCACAAAGGCTGGGGCGTCAGCGTCATTATTGGCGTAGCTGCTGCAGGGCAAGAGATCAGCACCCGCCCCTTCCAACTCGTCACCGGCCGCGTTTGGAAAGGATCAGCATTTGGGGGTGCCAAAGGACGAACTGATGTGCCCAAAATTGTCGATTGGTACATGAATGGCAAAATCAACATTGACGATTTGGTCACAAAAGTACTGCCGATCGAGCAAATCAACGACGCCTTCGATCTGATGCGCCGAGGCGAAGTTATCCGCTCAGTGGTGACCTTCTAATTCGCGATCCTTCAAGTTAGTCCTATCAAATCTGCTGGAATCCCCTTAATCAGCAGGGGCGTGCCGAGGGCAATGCCTCCGGCGTAGGGCTCACATCCCGAATCACCAGCGATTTACCGGATTTGATCTACAGCGGTTCGCACTCGGCTAAAACCAGATTATTTTTTGAGAGCCTTGCTCCGCGAGGCTTTCAAAAAATAATCTGGACTCAGTTGAAAATTGCTCTAAGTTCTGAGATAGAGGATGAATTAGCATCATTCCCCCCTACTCCCCATTTTCCCATTCCCCATTTTCCCATCCCCACCATGTCTTCCGTCCAACTCATCAGCGAAACCCTCTGCTTCGGCGGCATTATGGGGTTTTACCGCCATTCTTCCCAAGCTTGCAACAGCGAAATGAACTTTTCGGTATACCAACCGCCGCAAGCCAAAACCCGATCGCTCCCCGTTCTTTACTTCCTCTCAGGGCTAACCTGCACCGAAGAAAATTTCATGGTCAAAGCAGGGGCCCAACAATTTGCTGCCCAGCATGGCTTAATCCTAGTCGCACCCGACACCAGCCCCCGTCATACCGGCATTGCTGGCGAAGATGACGATTGGGATTTTGGCAGCGGGGCAGGCTTCTACGTCGATGCCACCGCACAGCCCTGGCAGGCACACTATCGCATGTATCGCTATGTTGTCGAAGAACTGCCCGGATTAATTGCCCAACAGTTTCCCATCCTGCCTGATCGCCAAGGCATCTTTGGGCATTCCATGGGAGGACATGGGGCCCTCGTCTGTGGCTTACGCAATCCCGATCGCTATCGCTCAATTTCCGCCTTTGCCCCTATCACTGCCCCCATGCAGTGCCCCTGGGGACAAAAAGCCTTTTCCAACTACCTGGGTGCCGATCAAGCCCAATGGCGTCAATATGATGCCAGCGAACTTGTCCGAATTTCTCCCCATCCATATCCCATCTTGATTGACCAGGGAACCAGCGATCGCTTTCTCACCGAACAGCTGCGACCGGATGTGTTTAAAGCAGCCTGCGCTGAATCTGGACAAGTACTCACCCTGCGGATGCAAGAAGGCTACGATCACAGCTACTACTTCATCGCCACCTTCATAGAAGATCACATGCGTCACCATGCGGCTGCCCTCTGCTAACCTTTCTAGATATTTCTAGATAACAGATGCAATCTAGCCGTAGCCACAGAGAGGATTCAATAAATCTAGGACCGGGGTGTAGGGGTAGAACTCTTGGCTGGAGGCGCAGCCCCCTACCCCTTTTCCTAATCTGAGTGCGTAGCGCTACCCAGAAGCACTATAAAACCCAGAATCAGGTTCAGGAACATTCGCAAAGCGTCGTGCCAGCAAAATCCCCACTTAACATAGATAGGGCTGCCCAGTTAAGAGTGCAGCCCTACCTTACGAGTCCATAGCGGTTCATTCGCACAAAGCGCTATAAAGATTCCTCTAAGAGAGGACGATCGCTATGCAGCACCCTAATCTGCTGCTGCTCATCCACATCAATAACAACTGTATCGCCTGACTTCACCCGACCCGCCAGAATTTCCTCAGCCAAACAATCTTCCAACAGGCGGGTAATAGCCCGACGCAGCGGGCGGGCCCCAAACTCAGGGCTATAGCCCTCCTCCGTTAGCCGATCCTTAAAGCGATCGCTAACAGATAAGCTAATCTCTTGCTCAGCCAAACGGTTAAAGAATTCCTGCAGCAGCAGGTCAGCAATTTGTTTAATTTCATCCCGGATCAGCGGCCGGAAGACAATAATTTCATCCAGACGATTCAAAAATTCTGGACGGAAATACTGCTTCAACTCCTCATTTACCAGCGACACAATCCGCCCATAGTTAGCATCTGCCCCGCCTCCAGAGAATTCAAAGCCTAGCCCACCGCCCCCTTTCTGAATCACCCGCGATCCCACATTAGAAGTCATGACCAGCAAGGTATTGTTGAAATTGACCGTGCGCCCCTTAGCATCCGTCAAACGACCATCTTCCAAAATTTGCAGCAGCAAATTAAACACATCTGGATGCGCCTTCTCAATCTCGTCAAACAGCACCACCGCATAAGGCTGGCGACGCACCGCCTCGGTGAGCTGTCCCCCTTCGCTATAGCCCGCATAGCCTGGCGGCGCACCAATCAGCTTCGAGACCGTATGCCGCTCCATATATTCCGACATATCCAGCCGAATTAGCGCCGCTTCAGAACCAAAGAAGCTGGCTGCCAAGGCTTTCACCAATTCTGTTTTACCCACTCCCGTCGGGCCCGAAAACATAAAGCTGGCGATCGGCCGATCCGGGTTCTTCAACCCCACTCTAGCCCGGCGAAGTGCCCGCGCCACAGCCCGTACCGCTTCCACCTGCCCAATCAAACGCTGATGCAGAGTCTCTTCCAGCCCCATCAAGCCTTCAGACTCAGTTTCGGTGAGCTTGCTCACCGGCACGCCCGTCCAAGCCGCCACGATATGAGCAATATCCGCTTCATCCACCACCGGCAAAAAGCTCTGGTTCGGTGCAACAGGGGGATCTTGAGGAATTGCCTGGATCTTAGACTGCAGCTCCAATTCATGTTCGTGCAGCTTACCCGCCCGATCAAACTCCTGCGATCGCACCGCATCCGCTTTATTATCCAAAACCTGCCGCAATTCTTTATTCAACGCTTTAGCCGCAGAAAATTGCTTCGCATGTCTAATCCGCACCCGTGATCCTGCCTCATCAATCAAATCGATCGCTTTATCCGGCAAAAATCGATCTGAAATATAGCGATCGGCCAATTGAGCCGCCGCTTCCAAAGCCAAATCCGAAATGATCAGCCGATGGTGCTGTTCATAGCGACTCCGCAATCCCCGCAAAATTACAATCGTTTCTTCAACGCTCGGTTCGCCCACCATCACCGGCTGAAACCGACGCTCTAGAGCTGCATCTCGCTCAATGTGCTGCCGGTATTCATCCAAGGTAGTAGCGCCAATGCATTGCAACTCCCCTCGAGCCAGAGCAGGCTTCAGAATATTTGCAGCATCCAGCCCACCCTCAGCCGATCCCGCACCTACCAGCGTATGCACCTCATCAATCACCAGAATCACATCGCCACAGGTGCGAATTTCATCCATGATCCGCTTCAGGCGCTCTTCAAACTCTCCGCGATACTTAGTACCTGCAATCAACGAACCGATATTCAGCGTCAACACCCGCTTTCCTTGCAGAGTTTCCGGCACATCATGGTTCACGATCCGCTGGGCCAACCCCTCCGCCAGCGCAGTTTTACCCACACCCGGTTCCCCAATCAAAATCGGATTATTCTTAGTGCGCCGACCCAGAATTTGGATGAGCCGCTCCACCTCCCGCTGCCGGCCCACTACCGGGTCAAGTTTGCCCGAAGCAGCCAGCTGCGTCAAATTGGTGCCACATTCATCCAGGACAGTCGTCTTTTTACGCCCTGGACTACCGCCCGCCAAAATAGGTTTTGCCTCAGAAATCATTTGAATGGCAGCGGCCCGGATCTTGCCGCGATCCACCCCCAAATTCTTCAGAATTCTTGCCGCTAGACCTTCACCATCTTGAATCAGACCTAAAAGCAAGTGTTCCGTATCAACCTTCTGATGCCCAAGCTGGCTAGCTTCTTCACGAGCCAAATCCAAAACACGCCGACACCGAGGCGTAAATGGAATTTCAGTATTAGCCAGGCCAGACCCTCGACCAATCACAGTTTCCACCTCCAGCCGGACATCAACCAGCGTAATCCCCAGAGACAGCAACACCTTCGCCGCAATCCCCGTTTCTTCCGCAATCAGCCCTAAAAGAATTTGCTCTGTTCCTACAAAATTATGTCCCAGGTAACGAGCTTCCTCATGTGCTAGCTTAATTACCCTAAGAGCTTTCCCTGTGAAGTGTTCAAACATGGTACATATTCTTGTGAAGGACGTAATTGCTTAGCC
>DATNOY010000997.1:0-3896 GCA_036703495.1 Coleofasciculaceae cyanobacterium | reverse complement strand
CGGGTAAGGCATGGTGTAATCCGGCAGTTGCTTTAAAGGGCACCCGTGCTTTAGCCAGCGCCAAAATGACTTGACCCAATTGAGCCCTGCTGGGAAAGTCCGCCGCCGTTACGCCGCCTGTCCGCAGCTTGGCGGCCGACTGGGGGTGTTGCAACACCTGAAGGTAGTCGTCTAGATTCGAGTGCAGGGGAATCTCAAAAAAAGCCTCCACTTCAGCTGGCAGTAAGGACAGTACCGTCTCGATTGCCGTTGGCGCTAGGGGCGGAAACTCTAGTGCACTGATAGCGATCGGGGCGTTGATCAAAGAGGAGATTTGGGCGATCGCCGTTGGCCAATCGCTGGACACAATTCCGCTCAGCGACCCTGAGTGGAAGGGAAAGGCAGGTAGGAGGGCAGTGAACTCAGGGAGCCGAGCTAGGGGCAACACAAACCGACCCAATAGCCAGTGCTCAGGGGACTTTTGGTATTGCTCATAGTTTGCCATTGCCTGTCGCAAATCCAGCTTTGCAGGCGGAAACAGTCCGGCATAGTCTACCACTGAGCCTAACAGGGCTGGAATAAGTGCTGGAATCGAGGACAGATCAGGGGGATGCATTGAATTTTGCTCCTTTGCCTCAGCCAACGGCAGCAAGGTCAAAGCTAGAATGATTCTGCACGAGGGATGCAGCTAGGATGGGGAAATGAGACGCGAACTACAGCTGTACCGGTGGAACGCTTGATTGTCCGTAAGGTGGGGATTTTGCCCGCTCAGTTTGGACAGGCAAGATGCCCATCCCCCAGGACTTTCAGATCAGCCTTCAGATCAACTTTTAGATTAACTTTCAAATCGAGTTGTCCATTGCACAAGTAGAGGCTGCACAAGTAGAGGGAGGTTTGGACACCTTGAACTCCCCCATCCCAGCAGCTAGAAACGTTGTCTGAGCGTTGAGTTCATTATAAAATCTTCGTTCAGTTATTAAGTTAATTATTAAGACATAGAGACAGTCCAAAACAGAGAACTATAATTTTAGTACGGGCTTCTGAATCATCAGCAGAATCAGAAGCCCGCAGGTTCCTAACCTATACCGAAGTAGGTTCTCTGACCTATACTCGAGTTTGTTCGCTGCTCTTTGTTTGAGAGCAGAAGCGGCATACCCCTCCACAAGTGCCCCCTTTCCGTTCATTCGCTGCTGGATGCTAACCAGGTTGCGTTCCTAGCTGAATCGCTGCTTCATTGAATCCGGCTATGACAAGATCTGGTTGACAATCTGCAACCGTCAGATTTAAAGAGATGGGGCCGATCGCCTCATCTATATAGCTCTAGCGCTTGATTGGCAAAGCGTTGGGACTTTTGTGTCCGGAGAAATCCCAATGGATGACTTTTTCCCAATTCAAAAATTTGATCATCTGGAGTTGTATGTCGGCAATGCTCGGCAGGCAGCCCGGTTCTATGCCAAGTGTTTTGGCTTTACCCATACCGCCTACCAGGGGTTAGAAACAGGGAGCCGAGCGATCGCTTCTTACCTGATGGAGCAGGGAGACATTCGTCTGGTTCTCAGTACAGGACTCAGTCCCGATCACGCTAGCGCCACAAGTGTGCTGAAACATGGAGATAGTATTGTAACGATTGCGTTTGCAGTGCCGGATGCGGTGAGTGCTTATAAAGAAGCAACGCAACGGGGAGCGGTAGGAGCCATTGTTCCCACCAAGCTAGAGGATGAATCTGGAGTGCTGCACTATTCTGCGATCCACGCTTACGGAGATGTGCTGATTAAATTTGTCGATCGCACAGACTACCAGGGAATTTTTGTCCCTGGATTTGTACCCTGTTACCACGGGACTGCTGCCGGAGCCGGACTGACCCACATTGATCATGTGGTGGGGAACGTGGAGCTGGGAGCAATGAATCGCTGGGTGAAATTTTTTACGGCGGTAATGGGCTTTAGCGTATTAGTCCATTTTGACGATCGCGCTATTTCTACTGAATATTCTGCACTGATGTCTAAAGTCATGCAAGATGGCACAGGCAAGATCAAGCTACCGATCAACGAACCGGCTCCGGGAAAACGCAAATCTCAGATTGAAGAATATCTAGAATTTAATCACGGTCCGGGGATTCAACATGTGGCGCTGGCAACCGACAATATCATCCAGACCGTGACGCAGCTCCAGCAGGCAGGCGTGGAGTTTCTGCCTATCCCATCCAGCTATTATGACACCCTAGAAACCTGGATCGGCAAAATTGATCAACCGCTCGATCAGCTGGCAAAACTCGGCATTTTGGTCGATCGCGATGAGCAGGGCTACCTGCTACAGATCTTCACCCAGCCCGTACAAGACCGACCGACGCTGTTCTTTGAGGTAATCGAACGGCATGGATCGCAGGGGTTTGGGGAAGGCAATTTCAAAGCGTTGTTTGAGGCGATCGAGCGGGAACAGGCGCTGAGGGGAAATCTCTAACGGCGAAGTGTAATCTCAAGAGGTGAGACGATGACCTTCTACTACAAGTTAGGCAAGATTCCCCACAAGCGGCATACTCAGTTTCGCCAACCGGATGGTTCGCTGTATCACGAAGAGTTAATCGGAATTCACGGATTTGCTGGGGTGCAATCGCTGTTGTATCATCTGCGCCCACCGACTCAGATTCAAGCCATTATCCTAGAAAAAGTTGCGGAGACGGTTTACGAAGCGCCCCCTCCGTTATCTCCTCGGCATTTGCAAACTGCTAATGTCTCTGTGGGAGGCGATGCGATCGCTGCCCGGATCCCCCTGCTGGTCAATGCCGATCTGTGTATTTCGGTAGCTCGACCCACGATCGCCATGCCTTACTGGTATCGGGTAGCCCAGGGGGATGAGGTGCTGTTCATCCACCACGGTAGTGGCATTTTAGAGAGTCAGTATGGCATCCTCCGCTATCGCTCTGGGGATTATTTGGTGTTGCCGACAGGTGTTCTCTGGCGGCTGCTCCCTGATGCGGATGTTGAGCAACGTCTGTTGGTGATTGCAGGGCAAACGGGACATGTTGCTCCACCGGCCCGTTACCTGAATCGCTATGGTCAACTGTTGGAACAGGCTCCCTATAGCGAACGGGATATCCGCCCACCCGATCAGCTGATCACCCATGACGAGTCCGGAGAGTTTGAGGTGCGGGTCAAAGCCCGCAATACCGTGACGCGCTATCTCTACGCCCACCATCCGCTCGATGTGGTGGGCTGGGATGGACATCTCTATCCTTACGCCTTCAACATTGAGGATTTTGAGCCGATTACGGGTCGGATTCACCAACCGCCGCCGGTCCATCAAACCTTTGAGGGGGTGGGGTTTGTCATCTGTTCCTTTGTGCCTCGCCTGTTTGATTACCATCCTGACGCTATTCCAGCTCCCTACAACCATTCCAATGTGGATGCGGATGAGGTGCTTTACTACGTCGCCGGTAATTTCATGTCGCGCAAAGGGATTGCGCCTGCCTCGATCACGGTGCATCCGGGCGGCATTCCCCATGGACCGCATCCGGGCTTGTATGAAGGATCAATCGGTAAGGAACGCACGGAAGAGCTAGCCGTGATGATTGACACCTTTCGTCCGCTACAGCTGACCCAGCAGGCGATCGCCCTAGAGGACAAAGCCTATCCCTACAGTTGGAATCCGTAATGATGGCAGATTCGCCATCTGGAGGTATTTATGACTCAAGTTCTCGCCGCAGATCCGCTTACCCTTTCTGCTCGCATTCAGGAACGCTGGCAGCAAGGCGAACTGACGCAGCCGCAAGTCGATGATTTCCAGGCTTTTCTGGGCCAGGTCGATCGCGAATTTCTCCAGCATCCCATCATTCACCACAACGCTTATGCCGAGTGGTTCAGTCAAGGACTCGCAACTGATCTGGAACTGCGGCATTTCATTCAACAGTTCTCTGTTTT
>DATNOY010000996.1:0-3351 GCA_036703495.1 Coleofasciculaceae cyanobacterium | reverse complement strand
TTAACCGAAAAGTATTGCCATAAACCCCATCTATAGACTTAATTAACTGATCGGACTCATTCCACCTTCATGGCGACCGGCACTGCATCACCTGTGGATAGAACGATAGGGAAATGATGCGTATTAGGCGCACGCATGGCTTGGATGCCCAATGTTGCTCGGTTGAGCAGATCAGCTTCCGTACTCACTACAGATCCCTGACTATCCAAAATGGAGTGGTTGAAATTGAGCCCGTTGAGATTAAAGGCTACACTGACCACGGCTAAGGCAGCACACCAGATACCGATCGTTGGCACGGTTACTAATAGCCAATGGAATGCCCGATGGTTTTGGCTCCCCAACCAGGGGATCAGTAGCCGTCCTAAGAAGCCATAATGTCCAGCTCGGAAGTTATAAGTGAGTTTGGGTTGCCCAAACGCATAACCCTTGTTAGGCGATTCTACGTCGTCTGTGTTTGAGATCAGCGTAGACGTGACTAACGAACCATGCAGTGCACTCAGCAACGCCCCCCCAAAGACTCCTGCCACGCCTAACATGTGCAAGGGATGCATCATGATATTGTGATTTGCCTGGACTGTCATCATGAAGTGAAATGTGCCGGTAATTCCCAGGGGCAATCCTTCAGAAAAGCTACCTTGACCGATTGGATAAACCAATAGCACAGCAGTGGCAGCAGCGGCTGGAGCCGAAAAGGCAACCGCAACCCAGGGACGGGATCCAATGCGGTAGCTCAGCTCCCATAGTCGCCCCAGGTAGCACCAAACTCCAATCAGAAAATGAAAAACAATCAACTGATAGGGTCCACCGTTGTAGAGCCATTCATCCAGGGATGCGGCTTCCCAAATGGGGTAGAAGTGGAGGGCGATCGCTGCAGACGTAGGGATAACCGCTGCCGTTATTAAATTGTTGCCTGCTAGCAAAGAACCTGTGATAGGCTCCCGGATGCCCTCCATATCTACACCCGGTGCGGCAATAAAAGCCAGAATGAAACAGGTGGTAGCCGCTAACAGTGTGGGGATCATTAATACCCCAAACCAACCAATGTAGAGCCGATTTTCTGTACTCGTTATCCAATCGCAAAACTGTTGCCACAGTTGGATAATCCTGATTTCAGGACGACGTTGAATAATAGTTCTCATTACTTATCCTCCTTTTGGATAAAAACTGGTGTTGCTGAAGTGAGCAACAGGCAAGTTTGAAGGGACGTTAGAGAGGAGATGAGTCGTTTGATATTGCGGTTTATGATGCTGGAGAGCCGCTGTGGACTAAGTTCAGTTCTCTAGAGGATATATTCACTACAGTTGCAATATTGTGAGGCAGTCTCTCAGCATCTTGTATTAGTTTAAAGGGATTCTTTGTTCAGCCTGAAATCTGTTTAGGGATATTTGCACTCCTTGAAGAGCGGTTACAAACTGAGAGGTTAAGGGACGGCAGCTGTGCGATGCAATATCTTCAGCCCAGACTCAGTCCACTTCGGGTGATTCCATCGGCGGGGTATTGGAAGGTTGATCGCTAGGGCGATCGCCCTGCATTGATGCTGGATTTGCCTTTCTCACTTGCCAAGCCGTCTGAGCACCTAATTTCCCGGCTTTGACAAAGACCCAACAACCTCGCTGAAAAGACTCACTGCCTTTGGGGCAAGTGGGGTGTACCCCAATCAGCTTGTGAAGCTCTGCGCTAGTCAGCACCCAGTTTCCAGACTGAGCCCGTTCCAGTACTTCCATATACCAGAGTGGATCATTGGGTGGCTGGGCAGGGAGAGTTTCGCTAAGTCTAGTCAATGCCTTAGCAATAGTTTCTAGATGACGGTTGATCTGCTCAGCGGGGGCGAGATCCGGCAGTTCTGCTGCAGTGAGTTGGGCTGAAGGAGGTTCGGGTGTCGGCAGGGGATGGGGTTGCGTCTGAACAGATTTAGGCAGTTCTCCAGACAGCTCTGCCCAGATATCTTGATCGTCTTCATCGGGCACTAATTCCTCGGACGGGGCAGCCGGAGAGGGACGTAGAAATTTATCCTGGGGTGGTATGAAGGGTGTTGCCCCAGGGGTATAGTCGAGATCTTGCGGTTCCGAGTCTTGTTTGAGAAAGGATGGAAAATTGTGCTGTTGTAGCCAAAGACGATTCAGTTCTGTTGCCCAATCTTGCAAATGGGTAGCCGTTTCCTGATCGCCATTGGCAGCCACTTGTGCGGCAACTTGCTGCATTGTATGGACTAAGCCAGGCCCGATTAACGCTTGATTTGCTGCCAGTAGCTCACCCTCTGAGCCTTTAGGACAGTTCAAGAGGGCTTGGATCAATTCTAGGTATGCCTGGGAGTGATCTTCCTCTGCCGATGGCGGAACAGGTTGACCCACAAACAGAGGATGAATCTGGACTGCTAGATGATGCAGAAATTTGGCTGCTTTAAGATTTCCCTGATTCGCCAGTTGCGTTGCCACCTGTTCCATCACCTGCACCAGTTCTGGGGTGACTAAGGCTTCATTTTGGCGTAACAGAGTCCATTCTTCTCCACTAGGACAGGCGAGCAGTTTTTGAATCAGGCTGATATAGGATTGAAGACGTTGTTGATTCATATGGGCGAAAGCTCCATAGCGTTCTGACGCTACTTCTATCCTCCTCCCAAATTCAGCCAAATCGCTCGAGAATTAATGAATTGATAGAGTTGGGCTACAGTTCTTTCCAGATCCTTGCGATCTACGTCTTTATACCTGCAGATGCTTTAAGAAGCGGGTTGCTTAAAGCAATTTCCATGGCATCAGCCACAATTGTTTTTTAGAAGCCGCGCGGCCTTTAAAGACAACCCACACTTAATCAAGCGCAAAGCGCTGTAAAAGACAAATTGGCGAACCTTGCCACTTACTGACTCAGCTCACCAATTTGCGTTGCTTGCCTCCTACCGCTTGGATGTCACTCCTCGCAAACTTCACCCAATAGGCGGAGGTAATTAAATTTTCCAAGGTCTCCTCCTTGACCATTCAAGGTTTTACAGGTTTCACAAGTTTTAGATTGATCCACCGATAGCCGTCTCTTCCTAGATCCTGGTTTAGTCTTGCTGCCTGTAAGGCGCGTTACTACTGTCTTCTATTCGATGGTTCTTTGTGATCCCACCTTTATGATAACAAAAGTTTCACTATGGTTAAGCATAGATTAAGAACTTGTTGCATAGGTAGCACCCTCAAATGAGCTGCAAGCAGGGAGTAGAAAGAGCATTATCTTCTCTTTATAGGCTTTGTTCCCAAACTCCTTTTTGGTTGTCTCATAACTAATTTGGGACTGTCATAGCTAACTGTCACAGCTATAAGTGCTTTAGGCTCCAATAAAACCCAGAAACATTGCTTTAATTTATCCCTGAAA
>DATNOY010000995.1:0-4032 GCA_036703495.1 Coleofasciculaceae cyanobacterium | reverse complement strand
TAGGGTTTCGTTTAAAGTCAAAAACGCGGCTTTACCCCCTTAATCCCCCCTTGCGAAGGAGGGAAATTCCGGTTCTCCCCCTTGGCAAGGGGGAGTTAGAGGGGGTGAGTTTGACTTGGGTGTATAGGGTAGCTCCTCGGGGATAGAGATTGAGGGTGAGGCACAAAACTGGGATGCACTCATGCGTTAAAGAGCGATCGCCCTGTCCCCCAACCGATTAAAATCAGATTATTAAGAAGGATTTAGGGATTTAAGGATGCTGAAGCGAATCGCAGTTGTGCTGCTAGTTGTGTTGAGCCTAAGTTTGCAAAGCTGCGCTTCTACAGCAGTGGGATTACAGAGCTACGTCAACACTTATAAAGGGTATGAGTTTTTGTACCCCAATGGCTGGGTTGCCGTGAAAGTCAACAACGGCCCAGATGTAGTGCTGCACGACATCATTGAAGAAACCGAAAATGCCAGCGTCATCATTAGCGATGTACCCGATGGCAAGTCTTTAGAAGAACTGGGCACCCCCAGCGAGGTCGGCTATCGCCTGTCTAAGAATGCGATCGCCCCACCCGACTCCAACCGCACAGCCGAACTGGTGGATGCCAGATCGCGTCAGATTGGTGACGAAACCTACTACCTGCTAGAGTATGCCGTGACACTGCCAACTCAAACGCGGCATAACCTGGCTAGCGTGGTGGTGCGTCGGGGTCAGCTATTCACCTACAACCTTTCTACTACTGAAAAGCGGTGGGAGAAAGCTCAAGAGAAATTCCGTCAGTCGGTGAACTCGTTCTCGGTGTATTAGGCTGAGGGATTTTAAGGTAGCATGAGCGGCAATCAACCCGGCACAGGAGGGATTGCCGCAACCTCCCCCCTAAGCGGAATAAATCCGTCATCATAGAGAAGGTGGCTTTATTGCGTTGAACGACTATGGCAGAGTTCGATATTCAAGCTCCGTTTCAACCGATGGGGGATCAGCCTAAGGCGATCGCTGCACTCACAAAAGGCATAAACAAAGGCGAACATTTCCAAACGCTGTTGGGCGCAACTGGGACAGGCAAAACTCACACTGTTGCACGGGTGATTCAAAATGTCGGGAAGCCGACGCTGGTTTTAGCCCACAACAAGACTCTGGCAGCGCAGCTTTGTAATGAGCTGCGCGAGTTTTTTCCAGATAATGCGGTGGAGTACTTCATTAGCTATTACGACTACTATCAGCCAGAAGCCTACATTCCCGTCACAGATACCTACATCGCCAAAACTGCATCGATCAATGATGAAATTGACATGCTGCGGCACTCGGCTACGCGATCGCTGTTTGAACGCAAAGATGTGATTGTGGTGGCCTCGATTAGCTGCATTTATGGCTTGGGTATTCCCTCCGAGTATCTCAAAGCCTCGATTCCGTTCCGAGTCGGCATGGAGCTTGATCAGCGGCAGGTATTGCGCGATCTATCCTCGGTGCAGTACGAGCGCAATGATTTGGATGTGGGACGGGGTCGGTTTCGGGTCAAGGGGGATGTGCTAGAAATTGGACCTGCCTATGAAGACCGGATTATTCGGATTGAGTTCTTTGGCGACGAAATCGAGGCGATTCGCTACATCGATCCGATTACTGGCGAAACCTTGCAGAGCATGGAAGCATTGAATGTTTATCCAGCCCGCCACTTCGTCACACCCGAAGATCGGTTAGAAGAAGCCTGTAATGCGATCGAGCAAGAGCTGAAAGATCGGTTAGCCGTTTTGGAGGCAGACAATAAGCTGCTGGAAGCCCAGCGGCTAGAGCAGCGCACCCGCTACGATCTGGAAATGCTGCGGGAAGTAGGCTATTGCAATGGCGTAGAAAACTATGCCCGACATTTGGCAGGGCGGATAGACGGAATGCCGCCGGAGTGCCTGCTGGATTACTTTCCCAAAGATTGGCTGCTGGTGATTGATGAGTCGCATGTCACCATTCCCCAGATTCGCGCCATGTACAACGGCGATCGCTCCCGCAAAATGACGTTGATTGATCATGGCTTCCGGCTACCCAGCGCTGCCGATAACCGGCCGCTAAAGGCAGAAGAGTTCTGGGACAAGGTGAACCAGTGCATCTTTGTCTCGGCAACCCCTGGCAATTGGGAGCTGGAGGTTTCCGGCGGCAAGTTTGAGATAGAGGGAGAAGGCAAAACCGAGAGCAAGAAATATATTCCCGGTACGGGGCGCGTAGTCGAACAAGTGATTCGACCGACGGGCGTCATCGATCCCGAGATCTTTGTTCGACCCACAGAAGGGCAAATCGACGATTTGTTTGGAGAAATTCAAGAGCGAGTGCCGCGCAATGAGCGCACCCTGGTCACCACCCTGACCAAGCGCATGGCCGAAGATCTGACTGAATATCTGCAAGAGCGAGCGGTGCGGGTGCGCTATCTCCACTCCGAAATCAACTCGATCGAACGGATTGAAATCCTGCAAGACTTGCGGGACGGCGAATTTGATGTGCTGATTGGGGTCAACCTGCTGCGGGAAGGGCTGGACTTGCCCGAAGTTTCGTTAGTCGCCATTTTAGATGCTGACAAAGAGGGCTTCTTGCGGGCGGAGCGATCGCTGATCCAAACCATTGGACGGGCGGCGCGGCATGTCAAAGGGCAGGCCATTCTCTATGGCGACAACCTCACCGATAGTATGGCCAAAGCCATCAGCGAAACGGAGCGTCGTCGCAAGATTCAGCTGGAATACAACGAGAAGCATGGCATTGTGCCGCAATCCATCATCAAGCGATCGAACAACTCCATCCTGAAGTTCCTAGAAGTCTCCCGTAGGCTGACAGCCCAAGAGCTGGATCAAGTCTATGAGCACTCCGATGAAATGCCGCTGGAAAACATTCCTGATTTCATTGTCAAGTTAGAAACTGAAATGAAGGAAGCGTCCAAAAAACTGGAGTTTGAAGAAGCGGCCAAACTGCGCGATCGGATCAAGCACCTGCGCGATCGGCTGTTGGGAAAACGTTAGGTCAGGTTTCAGCGTAGGGAGGTGGCTACCCCCTACGCTGAAACGGGTTAAGTGCCTAATGCAACCCCCTTTGGATGTTCTGTTCCGGATCGGTGTAGAAAAAGTTGTAACAGTAAATAGCCTTGCAACACCCCCTCGGTAGAAGCTGATGGATGGTTGAATCATTCCAGCCGCTGCCGTCGCCATGTACTTCACTGATTCCGGCTATGCAACCTAGTTCTATCCGCGCTTCTGCGATCGCCCTTTGTGCTCTAGCAGGTTTAACCACAGCCTGCGAACAAAATGATTTCAGCCAATCTGATCCCTCCAACTCAGAGCCAAGTGCGGCATCCACTAGGGATGTGACCGTTCAGGATACAGCAACGGCTATTAACCGCCTCAAAACAACCCGTCCTGAAGCGAGTCGTCCTGAAACTAGTGAAGCGAGCCGTCTAGCGGCAACCATTGCCAACCTGCCTGCCCTCAGATCCCGCAGCGCTTTACCCGCTCTGCCCCGCATACCGACCCTCACTCCACCCGCCCTGCCGTTGATGCCATCGCTTTGGCACTTACCGCAAACCCGTCGCTTGTCTACGCCAGCGATCGCCCAAAATTCTGCCCCTAACGGCCCGGTACCGACTGCAGCCAGTGACTCAAGTAACCCAGCGGCACCCCCCCTCCTGCCAACGTCTTCTTCGGCTGCCGGTGCTAACCCCAACGCCATCAATGCTGCCGCTCCCGCTGCGATCGCCCGCAACCCAGCGACCCCTGGCACACCCTCCAGCCAGTCAAGCGATATTCAAGGTCATTGGTCGCAACCGCTGGTCACAGCGCTGATGCAGGCAGGAATTATTCAAGGGTTTATGGATGGCAACTTCCGTCCAGATCAGCCAATTACCCAAGAGCAGTTCCTGTCGATGGTGAAAAAGGCTTTTCCAGATGAGGAAGTCCGCCCAGAGACGGTTCCCTTGCGCCCCGGCATGACCAGGGCTGAAGCTGCCAAGGTGATTTATCAAGCCCTGGCAGATCAAGGCAGAGTTGCGCCTTTGGCAACGCTAGTCGCTACCCAAA
>DATNOY010000994.1:0-2423 GCA_036703495.1 Coleofasciculaceae cyanobacterium | reverse complement strand
TTTATTGCAGATGAGGTGTTTGTTTGCGGTACAGCCGCTCAAATCACATCGGTGCTGAAAATTGAAGCCTATTCGTTACCGAGCGATCGCCCGATAACTCAACTCCTGAAAACCCAGCTGCAAACGGCGGCAGAGGGGCGAGATCCTCGATACAGTCAGTGGGTAACGGCTGTGCAACTAGCTAGATAAGGGCGATCGCTGGGGATATTCTGGATCTCGCTCTAGAGAATAAATTGATACGCAGATTTTACCTATAGGCTGAAAAATCTTGAGTTCTTCAGCCTATAACTTTGGCAATTGTGGAGAAGGTGTGGAGCAGCTGTGGAGCAGACAAAATCAATAAAATTTTATAGGGCAAGCACCGCCCATAACCCTCTTTTAATCGGGTATGACTAAAATTTGATGTGAGCAATAAGACCTGATATGCTCTGGAGATAGGGTCTTCTTTCAAGCCTTGTGAGGGGGTAATGAATGAGTGCAACCATTGTCGAGCGTACAACAGAGTCAATCACTCTTCAAATCACGATTCCTTTGAGTTCCTCATTTCTAGATACCGAAGAAACTATCCAATCGGTACTCAATGAAGCCGGAACACTGGTCAGTGGAGAAGCACTCAAACAGTTTGATACCGATGGCAGTGCCATTGAAATGGGCATGATGAATTGGACAAGCAAAGGACAACTGCCCAAAACCTATCAAACCCCTTATGGAACAGTAGAAGTGCATCGGCATGTGTACCAAACGAGTGCCGGTGGAACCACTTTTTGTCCCCTGGAAGTCGATGCTCGCATTATCATAACCTCAACCCCCCGATTGGCAAAACAGATCTCCCACAAATATGCGGAGATGAGTAGTGTCCGAGTAGTAGAAGACTTGCGGGAAAATCATGGACGGGTGGTTCACCGTTCGTTTGTGCAAACGTTAGCCGAAGCCGTCGGTGAGATTGCCTTGCTCAAGGAAGAGGATTGGCACTATCAGACACCGAAATTAGCCGTAGAGGTGGCAACGGTTAGTCTCGGTGTCGATGGCACCTGCCTATTGGTGTGCGAAGACGGATTTCGCCAAGCCATGATTGGCACCCTCAGTCTCTATGATGCTCAAGGGGAAAGGCTCCATACTACCTATGTAGCCGCAGCCCCTGAAGCAGGACGGCAACCATTTTTAGATCGGATGCGACGAGAAATTGAGCACATCAAACGGTTGTATCCCAACGCTCATTATCAAGGGTTAGCCGATGGAGCACCGGAGAATTGGACATTTCTCGAACCCGTCACAGATACCCAAGTTTTGGATTTCTTTCATGCCACTCAGTATCTCGACAAAGTGGCTAAAGCCATCCATCCCCGCAATGGTCGCCATCAAAAAAGCTGGATGGATCAGCATTGTCATCTGCTGAAGCACGAGATGGGTGCAGCAGAGCGACTGTTGGCAGAAATGGAAACCCTTGTGCCGAAACGGGTGAGTCAATCGGTGCAAAAGGGATTACAAGATGCCATCACCTACTTTCGCAATCACCACCAGCAGATGCGTTATGCCGAAGCCATTGCCGCTCATTTACCCATTGGCTCTGGAGTTACTGAAGCGGGATGTAAAATCATTGTCAAAGCCCGTCTGTGTGGCTCTGGAATGAAATGGAAAGAACAGGGAGCAGGGATTGTTTTGAGTTTGCGAACCTTGAGTTACACTCAAGGACGATGGCAGCAATTTTGGTCAAAGATTAATCGCTACGGCTTCTCTTTTGCAGAATAGCTACATCAAATTTTAGTCACACCCGTTTCTCCCACGTGCGAATTCAAAACCTCATCTCGGTAGATCCAGTTTTCGAAACGTATCCGACCTCCTCGATATACTTTTCGATTACCAGATCTAGGTAGGAGAAAATCTAGCGATCGCTCTGTAGGCATTTCAGGCATACCCTGAACTAGCCCGGCCACCCAAGATTGACTTCGTGTATAGTGATCGCCTTGGGGACTGCCCTGCTGATTGTATTCGTCTGCAATAAAGCAGGTAATGAGTTGTTCGAGTTCTTGCTTTGTTAAAGGAACTGGTTGTTGAGGTTGCTGCTCGTCTCTGCAATTTAGTAGGTGAGAAATATAATTTTGAAGAGCTTGAGCAAACGAATCTATTCCTTCCTCAGTCAGTAGAAGTGGATTCCCAAGATAACTTGGTGCATTTAACTCTTTACCTAGAAATGCTATGTTGATAAAGTTTTTTCCGTTATCAAAGAGCAAGTTCTCTGGATAGCCACCTGCTAGCCAAGTAGATTCATGCTTGGAAGGGTGTTTCGGTAGGATGGCATGGCGTAATGCAAGTGATAATGCTTTCTGCTGTGAAATGCAGTGATCAGCAAGATAAAATCCCATCATATTGCGTGACCGCGCATCTTCAAATGCAACAAATAAAAGAGGTTTAAGTGATTCACC
>DATNOY010000993.1:0-6584 GCA_036703495.1 Coleofasciculaceae cyanobacterium | reverse complement strand
AGGAGCGCTGCGGCAAATCGCCACTGATCTAAAACAGCCGCAATATCTGACTCAAGTGATTACGGACTGGAGTCAGCAGCCTGGACAGCCCGATCGCAAACTGCTGATGGTGATCGATCAGTTCGAAGAATTGGTGACACTCACCCCAGGTCAAAATCAAGCCCAAACCGCCGAAAAATCGGTAGCGCCCGATCAAGGCTGCACCGCTTTTTTAGAGGTAATTAGGCAAGCACTCAGCGCTCATCCCCAGCAGTTACGGGTTTTGTTAACCCTGCGATCGGATTTTGAACCTCGGTTTCTCACCTCGCCCCTGCAAGACTGGTGGCAATATGCTCGCTTCCCCGTGCGTCCTATGAACTCGGATGAACTTCGAGAAGCGATCGAAGGGCCGGCCCAAATCCAAGCCCTCTACTTTGAGCCTTCCGACTTAGTAGGAACCCTCACCGACGAAGTAGGGCAAATGCCCGGTGCATTGCCGTTACTGTCATTCACCCTGAGTGAACTCTACAACGAACTGGCCGAGAAATGGCGAAAGCAGGAAGTTAGCGATCGCGCCTTGTGCTTAGAAGATTACAACAAGCTAGGGGGAGTGGTCGGATCGCTGAGCAAACGAGCTACCGAAGAATATGAAAACTTAGTCAGCGATTCTGAAGGATTTGGGGCAATCGTTGGCAAAACCTATCAAGCTACCATGCAGCGCCTGATGCTGCGGATGGTAACAATTGAGGGAGGTAATGTTGCCCGCCGCAGAGTATTACTCACCGAACTAGAATATCCGACAACAGCAGAAAACCGGCGCGTTGAAGTAGTAGTTGAGCGGCTGGTGACTGCCCGCTTACTTGTCAGAGGACAGGAAGCAGAAGTAGCCTATGTTGAACCCGCCCATGATTTTTTAGTTCGAGGTTGGGACAAGCTGCAGAAATGGTTGAAGGATGAACAAGAAACCTTAACCTTGCAACAGCGATTAACCCCTGCAGCAACAGATTGGAACACAAGAAGACAAGACGAACTGCCAGTCAATTGGCGAGAAAAAACGCTAGCTTTGGGCGATCGCAGCGTCTTTTACATCGTCGAATTTGTTCAGTCTAGAAGACGTAAAGCATTACAAAAACGGCGAGCTAAAGCAGCCAAAATAATCCGCAAAGATTCAATCGGTTACCTGTGGGACGAAGATCCGCGACTGGAGCAATTGAATCGATTAGTAGGGGCTCAAGACAGCTGGTTTAACCGAACTGAAGACCTATTTGTTCGCCAAAGTGTAGTTCAAAAAGAAAAAAATTGGATTGGCAAGCTCTTGCTAGCGGTCGGAATCACGGTGCTTACTGGTGTTTTACTACGATGGGTATTACTCAGCCAAAAAGACAAGCTGTTGGAACAAGTGCGGGCCTCTAGAGAATCGGCAGAAGCCAACCTCCAGTCCGATCATGAACTAGAAGCCATGATTGATACATTACGGGCCGGAAAAACCCTCAACGACCCGCTGAATTTGCTAAATCCCTATCTTTGGACTGCACCCGCAGAAGTTGAGGCTGAAGTCAAAGAAACCTTATTTAAGGTGCTTTCTACCGCACGAGAACGCAACCGGCTCCAGCTGAATCGAGCCGCAATTTATAACGTAGCCGTTAACCCGCAAGGGGATGAATTAGCCACGACGGAAGATGACGATACAGTGCGTTTGTGGGACAGATCCGGACGGCAGCTAGATCAATTTCCGACAGGTCAAGGGGGAGTTAAAAGTGTCGCCTTTAACTTAGACGGCAACCAGCTAGCGACAGGCGGCGAAAATGGCACCGTTCTGCTCTGGACCATTAAAGATCGCAAGATTGATTTAACTCAGAAGCCGATTGAGATCTTCAAAGCTCATAAAGGAGAGTTGCCAGAAGGGGCGATTTTGAGCCTAGCCTTTAGCCAAAATAGAACCGATAATCAGCGGTTAGCGATTGTCGATAGCAACTTAAAAATCTGGCTCTGGAATCTCACCAAGAGCCGCATGTCTTCTGCCAATGCTGAACTCCAAAAGAATAGTGCCAACACCCACATCTACAGCGTTACCTTCAACCCAGATCGGGAGCAGCTAGCAACCGTCGGCGATGATGACACCGTGGAATTGTGGGATGTGGTTACAGGCAAACAGCTCGATCGCTTTAGTACAGGGCAAAAGATTGTCTACAGCGTCGCCTTTCGAGACGGCAATCATCTAGCAACAGGCGGTGCAGGCAAGAAAGTTAAGCTCTGGACGATAGGTGACGATCGCAAGCTTGACCAGTCCGTTGAACCAGAAAGCATTACCACTGAGCAATCCAGCACCTATAGCCTGTCATTTAGCCGCAGTGGATTACTGGCTACCGTCGGCAACGACGAAGCTGTCACGATTCATACAGGCGTTTCGAACCTGACGAGCGATCCCAAAATTCAGCCGGCCAGAGGCAACCGTCAGGATGTGGAGGTGCAAGGTCTAGCCTTCAGCCCCAACGGCAAACTAATTGCCACCGTGAGTGCCGACAACCAACTGAGATTATGGGATCTGGCCGGTAGCCAGGTCGCTCGATATCAAGTAGGTGGAAAAAATGTCGATGGAGTTGCTTTTAGCCCCAATGGTGAACTGATTGCCACAGGGGCAGAAGATGGCACCATCGAACTGCGAGACACGCAAGGCAACTTTCTCGATCGCGTTTCGCTAGACGAACTACAGCAAAGCAAGCTAGCCAGTATTGTATTTGAGCCCCGCGGGCAACGATTAGCGGCGATCGCCGAGAGTGGCGTTGTGGAATGGTTGGCAATTGAAAATCAAACCTTTAAGAAAACGGGTGAAATACCAGTTATAGAGCGGTTTCAAGCACCTATCAAAGGCATTCAGCGGCTAGCATTTGCTCCTAATCTGCGTCAGGTTGCCGTGCTGCAAACCAGTGGAGTCGTCAGCCTTTGGGATTACCCATCCAAAAAATTCCGGTTCATTCTGCAGACAAACAAGCAACGAGTCAGCGGCATCACCTTCAGTCCCAATGGCCAATCTTTAGCCACTGCCCATCCTGACGGCACCGTGAAGCTCTGGCAGATTGAGCGAAACGCAGATGAAACCATCACAGCCATTCGTCCCTCCTCTCTGGAGTTTCAAACCCACCAAGGAGCCATCAAAAATATTGCCTTTAGCCGGATCAATAGCAACCTTCTCGTTACGGGTGGGCAAGACGGCACAGCCAGAATTTGGGACATTGCCACAGGGCAACCGCCTCAGTTTTTCCTGCCCTCTTTAACCCATCCAGCCTCAGCTGCGCCAGCTGCAAACCTTCCAGAAATCATCAAGCAGGCGGCTTTCAGCCCCGATGCCCAGCGGCTAGCTACCCTTGGAGCAGACCAAAAGCTAAAGCTCTGGCATGTTGACGAACAAAACCTGATTCAGCTAGAGCAGGAACTCCCGCTTACCCCCAAGCAGCAGTTACTAGCCCCCGTTAAAAGTCTAGTCTTTAGCTTAGATAGCGCACTGTTAGCGGTAATCAGACAGGATGAAACCCTTCAAATCTGGGATACGGCTTTAGAACAATGGCTAGATCCGATTCAGTCTGCCCCCGGACACCGCATTACCAGTCTGCGCTTCAGTCCTGATCATCAGCACTTCGTCGTGCTGGAACAAGACCAAAACGATCAGGGAACCCTACGTTTATACCGCCGCAATCCGTCTGCAGAGAAAGGATTTGACTTACAAGACCTTTCCAATACTGAGCTAAAGCAAATGAATATGAGTAGCGTTGCCTTTAACCCGACCGGGAGCCAGCTCGCCACCGCCCGCCTCACCGAAGAGGGCACAGGAGGAATCGTCACAGTATGGAATCAGAACATTGATACCAAAACCGCCGAATTTAAGACACAGCACCCAATCAGCGATCTAATTTTTAATCAAAATGGGCAACTAGCCACCTTTGAAACCGATGGCACAGTAAAGCTGTGGGATTTAGATGATGGCAAGCAAGAGGTCGGAGAATTTAAAGCTTCTGACCCCTCAGATATTCTAGAACCTGATTTCACGCTACCCCTGAACCTTTCCGATCTATTGCCTTCAGTGCAGCCTGCTGCCAGACCTCCAACTTCGCCCCGCCCGATCCAATCTGTCCCGCCGCCCACCGCCCCGCAACCCCCACAACCGCTGCCGACACAGCGCCGCTTTAGCGCCGATGGGCGGCTGTTAGCGATCGTCAATCACGGTAAACTGAGCCTCTGGAATGCGCTAGGTAATCCGCTCAATCTGCCCTCATCTGCTCAACAAACCCAGGCAGAGCCAGTTCTGAGTGCCGCTTTTGATACCGAAGGCAAGCGTCTAATCACCCTCGATCAAGAGGGCAAACTTAGCTTTTGGCAAGTAGGTAGCGTGGCAGACCTGCTCACAGAAAGCTGCCATCTATTGCAAGACTACCTGAAGAATACCCCAACCCTGAACCCAAGCGATCGCGACCTCTGCAGCGATATCCTTCCCCCACCAGACTCCGAAAATACCAGCGCTGGTGAACAGCTGTTGGTTGCCAAAATCACAAATTCTGAAAAACAAGCCGGGGTTGAAGCAATGGCAGCCAGCGATTTTGCCGCAGCCAGCCAACATTTCCAGACGGCTCTGACCGTGAAGCGGAATGATCCAGAAACCCGCATCTATTGGAGCAATGCTCAAATTCGGAATCAGCCCTCCTACACCATTGCCGTTGCCGTTCCCATCAGCAGCGATGCCGATGGCGCTCAAGAAATTTTGCGAGGGGTAGCTCAGGCCCAGTATGAAGTCAACCAGGCAGGCGGCATCCGGGGTAACCTGCTGCGGATCTTAATTGCCGATGACCAGGGAAGCGACGAAATGGCTCGGCAGACCGCGCAAGAGCTCGTCGCCAATCCCGACGTCTTAGGGGTAGTCGGTCATTTCTCCAGCAACTCCACCCTGGCAGCCGGAGCGATCTACAACCAGAACCAATTAGTCGCAATTTCCCCAGTCAGTACCTCAATCGCCCTATCTAACTTTGGTTCATTCCTTTTCCGGACTGTACCCAACGATCAGCAAGCGGCCCAAAAACTAGCAACATACATGCTGCATCAGCTCAACCTGCATCAGCCCGCCCTATTCTATAACTCTCAGAGTAACTACAGCCTGTCACTCCGATCCAAATTTCAATCTGCACTGCCATCCAGCGAGCAAATCAAAGGAGACTTTGACGTATCTAGCCCTTATTTCAACGCCGCAGAAAGCGTTACCCAAGCCATAGACGACGGGGCTGACGTTCTGGTGCTCCTGACAAATACGGCACAGCTCAATAACGCACTCGCCGTTGTCACAGCCAATCAACATCATCTGCCCCTCCTAGCCGGAGATGATATTTATTCACTCAAGACGCTACAGCAAGGCAAAGAGGATGCGCTCGGTCTGGTCATCTCAGTTCCCTGGTCGATCAATAGCGCTCCTCCAGATTTTGTAGCCACCTCAAATCGCCTGTGGCAGGCAACAGTCAACTGGCGAACCGCCCTATCTTATGACGCCACAAAAGCCATAGTAGAAGCTATCCAGCGCTCCGGAGAAAACCCAACGCGCCCGAAAATTGCCACCATCCTCCACTCAGACAACTTCTTCATCCTGGGAGCCTCAGGCAAAGTAGCATTTCAATCCTCAGGCGATCGCGCCCCCGAAAGCAGCCTCGATCGTAGCCTAGTCCAGGTAGTCAAATCAGGGCGATCGCGCTCCGGGACAGGCTACGACTTTGAGACGATTGATTTACCGAAATGATGCTAGTGCTGATGGATTGTCTGACGGATTGTCTGTTTTCTATCTGTTTTCTAAATGTGCCGATCGCTAGATCTGCCGCCTAAAATTTTTCAGTAAAAAACTTTTAATTCCTCAACATCAGCTCAACAAAACGCATTGAAATAAATTTTTTTAACTGGAGATCTGCAGCGAGATTCAGAACAGGTTAATCTAAACTTAAAGCAGCAGCGATCGATTCATTGCCGCTCCATCCCAGCCATTGGTATTCTCTTCCACGCGTCAGCTTTTTGTTCACCCTGACAGAATCATTTCATCGTCTGACTTCTCTTCAACTCAGCGCTGATTGCTAACCCAGAATACCGATTGCTTCGAGCGTTAATCCCCAGCATTGGGATTGGCTGCTTTATTGTGCAGTTTTATTGTGCAGCGATTATTCTTTAGCCAAAAACCTACCTGTAGGAAGTGAGGGTTTTATGAATGAAAACGTGTTGTCTGGCTCACGAAACGTGGCGATCGTGGGACCTTATCTCAGCGGTAAAACCACCCTATTAGAAAGTTTGCTGTCTGTCACAGGAGGAATTTCGCGAAAAGGCAGAGTGACGGACGGAAATACCGTCGGAGATGCTTCACCGGAAGCCCGCGATCGCCAAATGAGTGTAGAAGTCAATGCCGCCTGCCTAGAGTATGGCGGCATTCATTTTACATTTTTAGATTGTCCTGGTTCAGTAGAGTTTGCTCAAGAAACCTACAATGCTTTAATCGGGGTGGATGCCGCCATTGTGGTCTGTGAACCTGAGTGCAATCGGGTACTGACACTGGCTCCCTTGTTTCAATTTCTAGATGACTGGGAAAT
>DATNOY010000992.1:0-5242 GCA_036703495.1 Coleofasciculaceae cyanobacterium | reverse complement strand
GCTGGACGTTCCTCGAATCTGGCATGACTCATCCGAACTTTGTTCAGACGCTCGACGAGCTAAAGGCAGTAGCCGATCGCGTAGCCATTGCATGAGGACGTTCGGTTTAATACCAGTGGCAAAGTTGCTTCAGCACAGTTCGATTGCCTGCGGTGAGTCTTGTATCTGGACAAAGACTACTGTTACGAGCCAACACTGGCGTATTCATGATCCGCTGAACAAATAAATAGCCAGTCTCAGATCTGAAGCTGAGGTGTGGGAATAGTTGAAACAACGCTACTACCAGTCGTCTAATTCAACCACAGGCAAGCACCCACTATCACTTCAAGTTGCTAAAACAGCACTCAAATTAATTATTTCACCTTTATCCCTTTAATTCTCTAGAGGTTCACTAAAATGCCTACCTTCAATCTCAAAAACATGACAGTTCAATGTATACAGGCAAGCGCAGATGTTGGCGCAGCGGCTGGTGATGATTTATATCTCACTGTTAACGGCTCAAGGCGTGGAATTATCAATAACAGTGCTTTTCCACAAGGACGGGCTGATACTAAGGCTGCATTTTTTACGGGACAATTTGGTACTGCTCTTCCCAACAACGGTTTCCGATTCAATGATGTGGCGACTATCAGCCTTTTTGATCGAGATGACACGACGGTTGATGGCATTACTGGCTTGTTTGAAGGAGGTGATGATTTTATTGGTTCAGCCCAAGTTTCGCCTCCCTCGGATGGAACTCTATTTCACTATAGCTTTGATCTAGTTGGTGGAGGATCGAGTTACCGAGTTGGGTTTGATGTTGCTTTATCTTCATCCTCACCAATAAGAGTTTCATTAGTCGCACCGGTATTAGGTGGAGTGATTAACGGTAACAATAAAAATGGCAAGCTAACTGGACGACAGGGCAAGGATATCCTCAACGCAAAAGGGGGCAACGATTTACTGCTCGGCAATGGCAACAGTGATATCCTGAACGGTGGGACAGGAGATGATGTCTTGGTCGGTGGTCAGGGCAATGACAAACTAATAGGAGGTTCAGGCTCAGATACCTTGATTGTCGCTCGTAACCAAGGTTTAGATACCATACAGGATTTTCGCAGTAGCGATCGAATTGGTTTAGGTAGCGGTTTGAGATTTGAAGATCTGAGTTTTGTCCAAGGGGCGGGCGGCACATTCATTAAAAGCGGTGATGCGCAGTTGGCATTCTTGAAAGGTGTAAAAAGCAATCAGCTCTTAGAAGCTAATTTCACTCAAGTCAAACTTACCGATTTTTCTGGACAGTTCACGGAACGTATCACTGTTTAAAGTCTCTCTGAGGGGGATTTAGAGAGACTGGCTCCCTTAGCAGTACTACAAAAGACTTCTCAAATATCCTCTAATCAATTCGCTCATTTTTTCGTTCTTACAGTTATTTCAGAGAAGGAAACAGCATGACTAATTTCATTCTGAGAAATATGTCTATCCAATGTATTAAGGCGGGTGCAGATGTTGGTCTAGCCTTTAGCGACGACTTGTATATGACTATTAATGGTCAAAGATTTAGCTTTCTAAATCTCAATGAGAATGCTCCTAGTGATGAGGGAGGCGGATTTCTGCCTGGGCAGTTCGGTTCTGCATTAAGCGGAAGTGGTGCCATATTCAGCGATAGTGCTGTCATTAAACTGTTTGATAGGGACGATCCTGATGTTGATGGATTCACGGGCATCTTTGAGGGGGGTGATGACTTTATTACCTCAGTTCTTGTTCCAACTCCTGCACAACCATCATCTCACCTGATTTTTAATTTGGAGGAAAACGGCTCAAGCTATCACATCGAGGCTGATGCCGTGATTCCCAAAACAGTAGTCCTAAAACTGCGGAGGGGTAAGGTTGCCTCCGAATCAGGCGGTGTGATGAACGGCAGCAACACGACTGGTACACTAGTGGGCTTAGGAGGAAAAGATGTTATCAACGCTAAGAACGGTAATGATATCGTTCTAGGGGGTAATAACAATGACATCCTCAACGGCGGTAATGGAGACGATATTCTGTTTGGCGGCAAGGGCAAAGACATCCTGAAAGGCGATGCTGGAGCAGATGTGTTTGTGGTTGCACCCAAAACTGGATTTGACCTAATCAAAGACTTTCGCAATGGTGAAGATTTGATTGGTTTAGGCGGCAATCTGTCGTTTCAAGACTTGACCTTTGTGCAGCAGGCAAAAGGCACATTGATGAAAGCTGGCAGCGAGAAATTGGCCTTCTTGCAAGGTGCCTCTGCTAACCAATTAACTGCGATCGATTTTACTCAAGTAAACTTGTCTGATCTCAACGCTAATGCAAAAGCGTTGTTGGCATCGACGCGCTAGATCAGACCCCTCTTCGATCGCGCTGCACCCCAATTTCTATTCAATTTCATGTAGGAAGAAATCCATGAACAACCTCTATTTGATTACTACCGCGATCGAGCAAAGCAATAGCCCTCATCCCATTCTCAATGGACGCTTTTGCATCGCCACCTCAACAGAACTGGAAGCGGCTGCGCTGGCGCTCGCCAATCAACCAGACCAGGCATTCATTTTCTCGATCGAAGTTTACCTGCCACAACGCTACCTCCATGCTTTTCACAGCGGTCGGACAGCTTCGCTGCTCCATTCCAGTTCGCTCTGGGATACAACGGGACGAAAGCGAAAAAGACACTTCTACAAGCAAGCATCGGACGAGTAAACCAATCCATTGAGTCTGTCCAAGCCAGTTCTACAAACAACAGGAGCAGATATGAATCTGACTAAATCACGAGTATATTCCCACCAACCCTACGGCAGCTGGAGCGGGACGCTGAGTCAATCCCCAACTTCTCAATGGCAGTATCCGTTTATCCCTTCTTCATCTGTTCGCCATCAAAAGAAGCTGCCTGAAAAACTATTTGAGATTTGGCAAGATCTCTCCTTAGCAGCAACCGGCAGCGATACGGTCTGGGGCTATGCCATTCCTCTGAGGCAAATCGTTGACCAACTAGATCTGACCGCATCGAATGTGACTATTCTGCTAGCCCAGCTCGAAGTACCTGGCTATGAATATATTGCCAATTCTCAGTCCATCACATTTCATGCGCCGATCGCCTGAGTTAGTGCATCTCAATGCTATCTGATCCATTTCTGAGGCAAGAACAATGACAACTTTGCTACAGCCCACTTCTCTACTCGATCGCCTACAGGAGTTTTCGATCGCCCCAGAACTACTGCCGCTATTAGCAACCTATCAACTCATCCCCAACTTGCTAAGCGAAAGCATCATTGCCCAAGCCATTGCCCCCATCACCTGCACCGCAGCCGAAACTGCTCAAGCTTGCACACTCCTTTATCAGCAGTGGGGCTTAACCTCAGCCCAGCAGCAGTCCGAGTGGCGATCGCGCTATCGCTTAACGCAAGACCAAATTGCAGCGATCGCCACTCGTAACCTGAGGTTAGAGAAATTCATTGAAACCAGTTGGGGACATCGCCTAGAATCGTATTTTCTTCAGCACAAACACAACCTCGATCAGGTAATTTACTCGCTGATTCGTCATCGCGATCGCAACCTGCTAAACGAACTCTACTTCCGCATCCTGGAAGGCGAACAAACCTTTGCAGAACTTGCTAGCGCATACTCACAAGGTCAAGAAGCCGAAACGGGTGGACGTCTAGGCCCGTATGAGATGGACTCTCTCAACCCCGACCTCGCCAAGCTGCTGTATTATGCTCCCCTGGATGAAGTGCAGTCACCACAGCAGTTTGGCAATTTCTACGCGATCGTCCGTGTCGAGCAGCGGCTTCCAGCTCAGTTGGATGATCAGATGCGTCACCGGCTGCTGCAACAGCAGTTCAATCGCTGGTTTCAAGAGCAGTTGCGCCAACTGCCCGACCTTGACCAGCGCTGGATGGGCGTAAAACCACAAGCCGCTTGAGACTGCGATGTCAGACCTTAACGCTACAGATTGGGTTTTTCTCTCAATAAAAACCGAAGATACAGCAATTTTCAATTGCGTCAGCCACAGTTATTTTTTAGAAGCCGCGCTCCGCGCGGATTCTAAAAAATAACCCACACTTAATCCAGCGCAAAGCGCTGTAATTTAACTCAGAGGACATGCACCCCTGGGTGACAGCAAGGCGATCGCCCTAGGAGCCGCAAACGTCAAATTCTATCTATACAACCGATACAAGCTATCAACTGGTACAAGGAAGCAAACGCTATGAGTGAAGAATTTTATCCAATGCCACTGTTTGTGCGCATGTTTGTCCGTGATGTAGCGGTCTCAGCACAGTGGTACGCTAACGCATTTGGATTTCGATCGGTCTATGCACTATCCGATGTCAATGGTCGGCAAACGATGAACCACATCCGACTGGCAAAATACCAGGATTTGATGCTGCTGGCTCAACCCCAAGATACTACCGATGAGCCATCCAGTAGATTGAGCCTCAGCTTCTCCTATGATGGCAGTCTGGGAGCGTTGGCTCAACGGGCCCTGTCAGCTGGTGCAACGGTGGGAGGTCCAACCGTGATGCCCTACAACGCCTATGAACTCACGGTTATCGATCCCAACGGATTCATCCTCATCTTC
Source organism: Coleofasciculaceae cyanobacterium (assembly GCA_036703495.1). Classification (GTDB taxonomy): domain Bacteria; phylum Cyanobacteriota; class Cyanobacteriia; order Elainellales; family Elainellaceae; genus Drouetiella. The sequence continues at coordinate 663 of DATNOY010000992.1, read as the reverse complement.
TCGCAACTCATCAATGTCGATCGCCCCATTGCAGACATCAGATCATCCATTAATCCCTGATCAATCCCTCACGCTAATTTAAAATCACTCAATACTTAAGGAAAATACAGCAATGGCTAATATTGAAACGAACAAAGCGATCGCTCAACGTTTTCTTGAACTGGTGAGCGAACACAAGATAGCAGAACTGTGTGAAATGGTTTCTCCAAGCTGGAGAATGCATGGAGGTCCGCCCAACCTCTCATTAGGACCAGACGGCATTCGAGAGCTGTTTGCCACGTTCGGCACGATCGAGCAACAATGGATGGTTGAAGACGTGATTGCAGAAGGCGACAAAGTGGTGGTGCGTGCCACCAACCTCTGTCGGCAGGAGAGTTTTCTAGGAATTCCGGCTCACAATCGGCAGCAGCAGTTTACAGCAACTTTCATTCATCACATTATGAATGGAAAAATTGTGGAAACCTGGCGCAATGCCGATGATTTAGGACGGATACTGCAACTGGGAGCGCGAATTGAACCGAGTCCTGCTTAAGAACTAGACCTATCATTTGCTCAGTAATGGATCGACCAACTTCACGTTTAACGAGGACACAAACCATGACCCACTTTCCCCCACAGCTCCGATCGCTCCCCAAATTTGAAGGAGCATTTGATGCCTTTAAG
>DATNOY010000991.1:0-3112 GCA_036703495.1 Coleofasciculaceae cyanobacterium | reverse complement strand
CGCACCAAGGCATCATAAACAGATTGATCCCCATGGGGATGATACTTACCTAGCACATCCCCAACCACACGAGCACATTTCCGATAAGGGCGATCGGGCGTCAAACCTAGCTCATGCATAGCGTACAGGATGCGTCGATGCACGGGCTTCAAGCCATCGCGGACATCAGGGAGGGCCCGTCCTACAATGACACTCATGGCATACTCAAGGTATGACCGCTGCACTTCCGTATGCAAAGCAGTCGCAATGATTTGTCCTGCATTTAGGATGCTCAATTGTTCAGCCATACGGTTTGCTTCCTTCAAAATGGTGCGTCATGGTCACAGGGAACGGTTTAGACATTTAATCAGGGTGGGGCAGCTCTTACGAATCGAGCCGCTGTGCGTACTTTTCACCTTAATTTCACAGTAGTATCAAACTGCAATTACAAAGATCGTTCATGCTGAAAATAGTTTGGAGTAATTGAATAGGGAAGCCATTATGAAGACCGTTTTGATTGTGGAAGATGACTTAATCAATGCTCGCGTTTTTTCTAAGATTTTGACTAAACGAGGTGGACTAGAAGTTAAACATACCGAGAACGTCGATGAAGTTATGGAAATTGCTCAAGCGCGATCGGCCGACATCATTCTCATGGATGTCTCCCTTTCCCATAGCATGTACCAAGGTAAGCCTGTAGATGGCATCAAAATTACCCAAATGTTGAAAGCAGATCCCCAAACGGCTGATTTACCCATTATTTTAGTAACGGCTCATGCCATGGAGGGCGATCGCGAACACTTCCTCAAGCAGAGTGGGGCAGATGATTACATTTCCAAACCCGTTGTCGATCACCAGCAGTTTGTCGATCAAATTGTAGCTTTACTCCCCCAGGACTAAGTATACATGTACTATTCTGCCAGAATTCTGGAAAACCGTCCGTCACAAGAAAACACCCGATCGAACAGTGCTAGCTGCAACTATTCCATCAGGTGTTGACCCAACAAGGAGCATATCAAATCATGGGGAGACAAGTTGTAGAGAAGGCTTAACTGGAATGGGGCGATCGCGCTCCTTTCCTTGTAAAAGCTACAAAAACTCTATAAAAACGCAGTATAGTCTTGACCTAAAAACATGGCTCTCTCTGCATTGCGACGGCGCGTCAACCCAGGCAATTCCTGCCCACCTCCTTTGTTCCAGCGCAAGAATTGATCGGCTGCACCTTGATAATCTCCCTGATTCAGCAAGCGCAGCAACGTAGAACTAGCCAGCGCCCCTTCACCCACATTATAGGTAAACGAAACCAACGCCGAGAACTGATCGGTATTTAACGGCACTCTTACATTGTCTTTCACAGCTTTCTCAAACTGAGTCAAATCCTCTTGCAAGTACTGTTCAGCCTGAGCCTTAGTGATGCGCATTCCCGCTTTGACACCGTCTGTTGTGCCGTAACCAATTGTCCAAACGCCTACGGGATCACGATAGGCATCTAAGTAAGGGCCACCTTCAAAACTTTTGACTAAATCAACGCCTTTTTGACTGATCTTGCCATTAGAACTGCCGCTGCCGCCAGCAGGGCGAGGGGGATTGTTGCTGTTGTTGCCCCCACCCTGGATGCCGCCACCGTTGTTGTTACCGTTATTGCCGCCATTATTGCCATTACCAAAGTTGGCAATGCCATCCGAGCCACCGTTAATTTGTACTAAATCTGATTGTGCTGCCACATAGCCCTGCCTACCATCCGGTGTAACGACTTGATACCAGTCCGGCACGGTACTGTCATTAGAAGACTGTACTTGGCGCAGGATCTTTAAGTTGGTGCCCGAGTTGAGCGCTGCAATCGGCGTGTTGTTGACTGTGGAGGGCTGCGATCGCAAATTGAGCGTCGTAGAAGCAATCACTTGTGCCGTAGGCTGCACTTCCTGTAGGGCAATATTGACTGCCGAAGTGCCCGTCCGATCATAGTGCTGAACGTAAAAATCAAATGATCCGCCTGCGCCTTGAGGAACGCTGAGTATCTGTGTCCAAGCATTGTTGCTGGTACCGCGCCAGTCGCCATTTAAACTGGTGATGACTTTACCAGTCTGGCGATCGCGGAAGAAAAACCGCGTCCCATCATTAGAATCACTCCTAATCTGGTAGAACTTGCCAGCTTTGAGCGAAACTCGTGTCCAAGCTTGCATAGCATAGTTATCTGCCTGCACTCCAGACCCAGGACTATCCGTTCCGTAATTGACCTTGAGCTTAGCTAATGTTTTGCCGATTTTGCCACGTCCCCCCAAATCCTTGGCTAAAACAGGGCGGCTAAAGTCGTAGGTATTGTAATTATCTACATTATTGGAAGTGCGGTTGATAAAACTAGCATTCCAACGAGACGAGGAAGTTGATCCTCCAAAAAGGCTGCCAAACAGATTGCTCAAAAAACTGCGAGATTGGCTAGACCCGCTTTTGAGATATTGAAAATTACCCGTACTCGATCCAGCAGTCGTAGGGTTTGTGGAGAGCGAGAGTTGATACGTTGCAGGGCTACCGGCAGCAACGTGAACCTGAAGAAAATAAGTGCCCCGGTCCAGGCTATTGATCTGGAGAGAATTAACACCCTGCTTCAATCGAGAGCGCCCCAGCGTCTCTCCTCGATCTCGACGACCATTGCGGTTGCGGTCTTGAATCAGCTCTACCTGACTGTTAGAACCAACTCCTTCAAGTTTGAGATTAAGGCTGCTTCTTTGCTGAAGTCGAACATTATACAAGCCGTTAGAATTGGCATTACTTAGTGCGTTTTTATAGCCTTCTCCCTGGACGCTGAGAGCGATTTTCTCAGACTGTTTGAGGCTGTTTACAGCGGTTCTTGACATGGCTATCCCTGTAACTTCTGATACCAAACACGGGTGCGCTGGCTAGTGAAAATCTATGCTTGTTTGCCTAGACGCAAGGGGATTTGGAGAAGTGCCCGCTCAATTGAATTTTTTAGGAGAGATCGAGTACGGGGCAAGCGTTTAAAGAGCGTCGCTGTTGCCGTTTTGGTAACAGATTTTCTTGACCTAATGTTGTTGCCAGTGAGGATGTGATTAAGTTGCAAATCCCTAACCGCTGATCTCAACTGCGAATCTCTGTAGAAACAAAGCCCCAAGGA
>DATNOY010000990.1:0-6749 GCA_036703495.1 Coleofasciculaceae cyanobacterium | reverse complement strand
GCTGGACGTTGATGTCTAGCAGCTCGGAGCCCCGAGTGCCTAAGGCCTGAATCAAAGCCCCGCCATCCGGTCGGCGGATCGCCTCTTGATAGGGACTGCGCCCCATCACCACCTCTCGCGTCACTACATCATCATCCACGGTGAGCTGATGACAATATTCTGGCGTGATCCAATAGGCGCGGCTATCACCCACATGTACCAGATATAGCTCATGAGCATTGCCACCCTGGTTGGGCAACGGCTGCGGCAGTTGCAGAGCCATCACCAGGGTAGTGCCCATCCGTTGCCGCAGGGCTCTCCCTTGACTGTCGTTTTGGGCAGCAATCAAATTGTTGACGACGCGCACCATCCCCGTCAGCTGTTGCGCCACCACCGTAGGAGAAAGGGGTTCAGCTTGCTCCAGAAGTTCCGCTAGCAGAGCGCGGGTCTGAAGTTTCAGCGATCGCAGCGCCAGCTGACTGGCCACTTCACCGCCTTCATGTCCGCCAATACCATCGCAAATAATCCCAACATAGGGGATCAGCGGATCCGCCTGAGTAGATTCATCTGGAAAACAAGCATCTTCATTGTGGGTACGCTGTGGCCCAGTGGTAGTGGCTCCCACACTTTCGACCTGGAGGGGCAGTTGGGCTACCTGCTCTAGGAGCAAAGCATTGAGTTGAGCCGCGATCGCTTCCAGCGCAGTCTCTTCTACCGTTTGCATTTGCTCACAGAGGTGCCGCAGCGGTGCAGCGATCGCGGCAGATGCCGTGTCTACCCAAGCCAGCCATAGATTGCCCAAATCTTTCAGCAGCGGCAGCCCAGATCCTTCGGCATCGGGGCTGGAGTCTGAGTCGGCTGGAGCCTCTGTTTCCATCTCGGCACCCGGACTTGGGGGGCGATCGGAGGTCAGTTCGCGTAACCGGACTCGCCATCCCTCCACATGCAGGTTTTCAGGGATTAGCAGACTGCGAGCAACTTCCAAACCCTGCAGAGGCTGCCAGAGCTGTAAGATCTGCCAGAGCCAGTAAAGCTGCCGCGCTGGTGCAGTGCTTTGCCAGACCGTTGCCAGATTGGGTAAGAGCTGCCCGGTAGAATCAATCGGCGCATTATCCAAAAGCGCGATCGCCGCCGTATCTTCTGCCTCAGCACAAAAGCCGTACAGCCCTGGCGTATGCAGACGCTGCCCATACAGCTGTAAATAAGGCAACATGGAATTGGGCATCAACGTAGGCACATCTGCCCCCTGTCCCGGTTGGGTATCTAGCCACACTTGTGGGCGGACAACCCAGTAGCGATCGGCAACCATCGTATCCACTGGAATGTGAGCCGCATCTAGGGCCCAAAGATAGCGGTAAAGCAGTGGCGTTTGACAGCGATCGCATACCGCCTGCCCCAGCGGATTATCGGCATGGAGGCAATCAGGGTTGGCGCATTGAATTTGCACGGGTGGATGGCTCATGAATTGAGAGGGGGGCAAGATTCCCTAACCATTATGCCGATTAGAGGACAGACGAAGAGGATCGACAAATAAGAGACAAAAGAGACAAAAGAGACAAATAAGAAGAGATGTAGATCAATCCCCTGATGACTCAAGGCTAGGGTAGATTGGGTTTAGGTATACCCTGTGTGCCGAGTTCTGGCAACTTTTCTTTACAACTCTCTGTCTCAAACGCCCAAGTTAGCTGCCCAAGTTAGCTGCCCGAGTTAGCTGCCCAAGTTAACTGCCAGAGTTAACTGCCAGAGTTAACTGCCCGAGTCAGGTGCCAGAGTGATGCTCAGTAGTTCAAACCTTGCCTATCGCCTCAACCCGCCACAACTCCTTCCGGAAATTCTGGGCTTGCCTCTGTTGTGATCTTTTGTCAGCCTTAAGCTGCAGAGGCTGGATGGCTGCACCTGAGCGTCGAGCCTGAATGTAGGGAATTCTCAGCCTATCTGTTTCACCTAGATTCACTCACCCAACCGAAACAATTGACTCAAATGAGTACTCCAGTGCTTTGGATGATGGCAGGGGTGATCCTCTGCGTTATGGAATTCATCATTCCCACCGCGTTTGTAGAACTGACGATGGGGATTAGTGCGATCGCCATTGCTCTTGTGGCCTCCAGCTTACCGTTGGGCGCTCAGGTCGTCCTCTGGCTGGTGCTGTCGGTGCTGCTGAATGTGCTGCTGAAACGATTGATTCCAAAACAAAAATCTCGTCTGATCGAAGATTCTAAGGAAGCCCGCACGTTAACTGAGATCCTACCCGGTGAAACGGGGCGCGTACTCTACGAAGGTAATTCCTGGCAGGCCCGGTGTGAAGACGAGGAGCAGGCGATCGCGGCTAACGAAAAGGTTTATGTGATCAGACGGCAAGGCACAACGCTAATTGTGATGCCCGAACATGCCATTCGATTCTGAGCCCAAAACAAACAAACTAATTAGGAGATTTTTGCATGGACGTTTTTTATGCGCTGATCCTTATGGCTTTAGGGGGTGCGGGTGTCGCAGGTTCCGTCAAAATTGTTAATCAGGGCAACGAAGTTTTAGTCGAGCGATTGGGCAGCTACAACCGCAAGCTAGAACCCGGACTCAATTTCACTATGCCGTTTCTCGATCGCGTCGCCTATCAGGAAACCATCCGCGAAAAGGTGTTGGATATCCCGCCACAGTCCTGCATTACGCGCGATAACGTCGCCATTACCGTAGATGCCATTATCTACTGGCGGATTGTCGATATGGAAAGAGCCTACTACAAGGTGCAAAACCTGCAGTCTGCCATGACCAACTTGGTCATGACCCAGATTCGCGCCGAGATGGGCAGCTTAGAACTCGACGAAACCTTCACCGCTCGTTCTGAAATCAACGAGATTCTGCTGCGAGAACTGGATACCGCGACCGATCCTTGGGGCGTTAAAGTCACCCGGGTGGAGCTGCGCGACATCATTCCCTCCAAAGCCGTGCAGGAGTCGATGGAGCTACAAATGTCTGCCGAGCGTCGCAAACGAGCCGCTATCCTGACCTCGGAGGGCGAACGCGAATCAGCGGTGAACAGCGCTCGCGGTAAAGCCGATGCCCAAGTGCTAGACGCCGAAGCCCGCCAAAAATCCGTGATTATGCAAGCCGAAGCAGAACAAAAAGCGTTGGTGCTGCGGGCCCAGGCCGAACGGCAGCAGCAGGTCTTAAAGGCCCAGGCCACCGCAGAGGCGATCAAAATTGTCAATCAAGCCTTGAAGGAAGATCCGAGCGCCCCTGAAGCAGGCAAAGTCTTGCTAGCTCTCAACTATCTCGATATGGGTAAGGAAATTGGTAAAAGCGACAGCAGCAAAGTGATGTTTCTAGACCCCCACAGCATTCCTGCCGCCTTGCAAGGCATGTTGTCTATGGTGCAGACCGATAAAGAAAAATAGGGGACTCAGCCCTCTAGGCTGCCGTTGGCATGGGCTAACTGGCAGTTGGTGCAGAGTCCAAAAAACTCTAGCGTGTGGTAAAAAACCTTAAATTTATAAGACTGATGCAGCTGGTGTTCCAGCTCATGGACGGGGCATTCATCAATGGGGATGGATGCCCCACATTGCAGGCAGGTGAGGTGATGGCGATCTTGCTGAACCGTGCTATAAAGCGATTCTCCGTTGCCCAAGGTGCGGACTTGCACCACGCCCTCAAGCTTCAGCGCTTCTAGCGATCGATACACGGTTGCTAGCCCCATACTCTCATTCCGGCTGCGCAGTTCCACATAGATATCCTGGGCAGAAATCGCCCGATTCAAAGATTTCAACAAGCTCAGAATCCGCTCCTGGCTACGAGTTCGTTGGGGGTTCATAGGACTATGTTATCTGAGCAACCTGTCTCCATCTTATTTCACCCAGAGAAATGGATAGTATTTCCCATAGGTTGTGGATTGCTTTAAAAGGGCGGGCCTTTTCAAACTATCCAGATATGTCCAGATATCTATAGCCGTCCTCAGCCGGAGAAATGCTGAGCGGACTCTGCGCCATAGACGCGATCGCTTAGAATGAGGTCTGTGGTTCTGGTTGTAGGCTGCTGATTATTGTGACTCAAACTTATCAGGCGACTCAAACTTATCAAGCTCAAATTTATGTGACGCTACGTCCTTCTGTCCTTGACCCCGCCGGTACAGCAGTTCAGTCTGGGCTAAAACATATGGGCTACGACACAGTGGAGCAGGTGCGGATCGGTAAATACATTGAGTTAACCCTCACCGCCGACAGTGAAGCCAGTGCCCGGCAGCAGGTCGATCGCATCTGCGACCAGCTCCTCGCTAACGTGGTGATTGAAAACTATCGGTTTGACTTGAAAGAACTGGCCGTGGGAAGCCAGCAATAGCAGATTAAGCTGAAATAAGGGCAAAGAGGCAACCATGAAGTTTGGAGTCATTGTATTTCCAGGTTCCAATTGTGATCGAGACATTGCGATGGTCGTGCGAGACTTGCTGCAGCAGCCGACTCGCATGGTTTGGCATGAAGACAGCGATCTCTCTGATCTGGATGTGATCATTCTTCCAGGCGGCTTCAGCTACGGAGATTATTTACGGTGCGGTGCGATCGCCCGCTTCTCGCCGGCCTTGCAGTCCACAGTCAAACATGCAGAGCAAGGCAAGCTGGTTTTAGGCGTGTGCAATGGGTTTCAGATGTTGACCGAGGTCGGCTTGCTGCCCGGTGCACTGATGCGCAATCGGGATTTACACTTCATTTGCGATCGCGTTCCCCTGAAAGTAGAGCGCACCGATCTACCCTGGACGCAAAACTATCGGCAGGATCAGGTGATTACGCTGCCCCTGGCCCACGGCGAAGGCTGCTATTATGCCGATCCGGAAACGCTAGCAGAACTGGAAACCCATCACCAGATTGTGTTTCGCTACTGCACGCCAGATGGAGCCGCCGATGCCGCAGCGAATCCGAATGGTTCGCTAAACAATATTGCCGGCATTTGCAACCGACGTGGCAATGTATTAGGGATGATGCCCCACCCAGAGCGAGCGGCTGATGCGCTCCTCGGCAGTACAGACGGCATTCACTTATTCAAAGGGTTGCTAGCGGCTGCGATCGCCTAGACCCACGGCCTCAACTTCAATCCAGTCCCACTTCTCCTATTGATTCATCAGCATCCTATCGATTCATCAGCAATCGAGCCATGCCGTATGGCTCCAAATCAGGGCATCTATCCAATCGGGACATCAATTTCTTGGGTTCAGCTGGAATTATCGGTAAATTGGGAACACTAGCTTTGAGTGCCGTCATTGACGGCTACCCATCCCTCCTCTCTGACAAGGCTAGCTTTCTCTTTTAGCGTCCAGGCTGGTTTTCAGCTAGCTTCAGGAACGCAAAGCCAAACTGCATGTGAATGCCGATTTATCCTCTTCTCACTCTGTCCCAGGCTCGGAACTTGCTATGAGTCAGCATCAAGAGCGACAAACCTGGTATGACCAGGGCAATGCCTTATATCGGGTAGGACGCTACGAGGGCGCGGTTTCTCGGTTTGATAAGTTTCTTGGGCTGCAGCCCGAACATTATCAAGCTTGGGCGCAGCGCGGCTGTGCTTTGTACGAAATGGGATCGTATGAAGAGGCAATCGCCAGCTTTGATAAAGCCATTCGGATTAAGCCTAAATTTGCCTTAGCCTGGCATGGTAAAGGGCTTGCTTTAGCAAAATTGGGGCGCTATGAAGAGGCCGTGGACAACTTCAGTAAAGCGCTGAAACATCGACCTGAAGATGCCAAAGCCTGGTATAACCAGGGACATACCTACACTTGCCTGTATCGTTATAAAGAAGCGATCGCCAGTTTTGATAAGGCAATTGAACTCAAGCCGGATAACTATCGCGCCTGGTATAGCCGCGCAATTGCCCTGGCTGCGCTCCGCCGATATGACGATGCGCTATCGAGCCTGGATATGTCCTTAACGATTAAACGCAGCTGTTTTTACGCCTGGAGCTATCGAGGACTGGTGTTGACGAAACTAGATCGCTGCTCTGATGCGATCGCCAGTTTTGATAAATCTCTACAATATCGCTCCGATAATCCTAATGCCTGGTATGGCAAGTCCTGCGTCTACGCGACCCAAAAAGATGCAGAGAATGCTCTGAAAAACCTGCACCGGGCGATCGTGCTGAGCCCCAACCTCTACCGAGTTATGGCCCAAACTGATACCTGTTTCGACTTTATGCGCAACACCGAACCCTTCCGGGAGCTATTAAAAGAGCGATAGACGAGAACGCATCCTCGCCTATCGCTCTTTCGGTCTAGATTCTGGCTACAGAGCTGCGTTGACAATCTGACTAGCTTCGCTCAAGATCTGGTCGAGATGAGCTTCACTCTTAAAGCTTTCCGCATAGATCTTGTAAACGTTTTCTGTCCCAGAAGGACGGGCCGCAAACCAGCCGTTCTCCGTTGTCACCTTTAAGCCGCCGATCGCCGCATCATTACCAGGCGCTTTGGTGAGTTTGGCCGTAATGCTATCTCCAGCCAGAGTCGCAGCCTTAACATCTTCAGGAGCCAGCTTGCTGAGGCGGGCTTTTTGGGCTGGTTCAGCAGGGGCATCCACGCGGCTGTAGTAGGGTTTGCCGAGGCGATCGGTCAGATCTTGATAGTGCAAGCCCGGATCGCGGCCGGTACGGGCCGTAATCTCGGCAGCTAACAGATCCATGATGATGCCGTCTTTGTCCGTCGTCCAAACGGTGCCGTTTTTGCGCAAGAAAGAAGCGCCCGCACTTTCTTCACCGCCAAAGCCAAAGGAGCCATCCAGTAGCCCGGAGACAAACCACTTAAA
>DATNOY010000989.1:0-13661 GCA_036703495.1 Coleofasciculaceae cyanobacterium | reverse complement strand
AATCAGCGGCGTCTGTGGACCATTGAAGAACTGTCGTTTGTTAAATTAGCCGCAGCGCAACTCAGTACCGCTATTATTCAGACCCATACACTCCAGCAAATTCAGTCTGTTGTGCAGGAGCGAACCGCCCAGCTGCAGCGCAGTCTAGAAGTCCAGGCCAAGCTTTATGAAAAAAGCCGCCAGCAGGTTGAGCAACTCCGACGGCTCAATGAAGAACGGGAAGAATTTCTAAGTACTGTCAGTCATGAGTTGCGCACCCCCCTGACCAGCATGACGTTGGCTATCCGGATGCTGCGCCAAGCCAACTTAACCCCAGAGCGGCAAAATAAGTATCTCAATATCCTGGAGCAGCAGTGTGCCCAGGAGACGAATCTGATTAACGACTTGTTGGCTCTGCGCAAGCTAGAATCTAGCCAGGTTAACCATCAGCTGCAGAAAACAGATATCCGCTACCTGATCCAGGGTGCCGCGCAATCGATCGCGGAAAGCTGGGTGGATAAGCATTTGACACTCAACCTGAATTTGCCTGATGACCCTGTCGTGGTCTATGTCGATCCAGATAGCCTCAATCGAGTTTTGCTAGAACTGCTGACTAATGCCCGGAAGTATTCTGATCCAGGTACCTCGGTTGAACTGAAATTGACGCGGACGATAGGGGACTCTGGGCGGCAAGTCGTCCTGAGCCTACAGAATATTGGAGATGGCATTTCACCAGAGGAACTTCCTCATATTTTTGAGAAGTTTCGTCGGGGAGAAGGGATGACTCAGCGGGCGATTCAGGGAACGGGATTAGGATTGGCCCTCGTCAAAGGGTTGGTGGAGCATCTCAATGGAGCGATCGATGTTACTAGCGAACCGCAAGCTTCTGGCTCTGCCTGGGAGACCTGTTTCATCCTAACCTTACCTTATTATCCTGAAGGAGTAGGCAGCGTGCCACTGTCTGGACTGGACTCATTTGCTTGACTGACAAGGTTAGAGATTTGTAGGCTAGACAAGCATGACTAACGGATTATGAATAGCGAACTTAACGCTCAATGGATGGCAGAGAATAACTTGGACGCAACGGTAGAAACGCTTGAGCTACCTGAATCAGCCTGGCAAGAGGTGGAAGTGCAGACTGATCACGCCGAAGGCCGACAGCGGCAGATTTCTGCTAAAATTCGGCTGCCTTACTCCATTGAGCAAATTTGGCAAATCTTGACGGATTACGATCGCCTGGCAGATTTCATCCCCAATCTGGCGAAAAGCCGTCAAATTGAACATCCTCAAGGCGGCATCCGGATTGAGCAGGTGGGAACCCAGTCACTCCTGAAGCTGAAGTTCTGCGCTCGCGTGGTTCTCGATATGGTGGAGCAGTTTCCTCACCAAATTGATTTTTGTATGGTGGAAGGAGACTTCAAACAGTTTTCGGGCAGCTGGATGCTGCAGCCCGTTGTAGAGGGCATGGGGACAGAACTTTGTTACACCATTTCTGTCTTACCACCTCGCACTATGCCCGTGGGCATGATCGAAAAGCGCCTCAAAACCAGTTTGGTCATCAACTTATCGGCGATTCGCCAACGGGCCGATGCGCTGTTTAGCTAAATCGTGCTGAATCGTCCAGTTGAGTTAGAGCTGCCGTTTAGCTGCAACCTGTCTATTCTTCTACCCGGTATCCCAGTTCCGCTAGACTGGTTCGCGACTGCCGCCACTTGGGTTGAACTTTGACGAAGAGTTCAAGATAGACCTTGCCCATTACCAGCTTTTGAATTTGCTGACGGGCAGCAGTGCCGATCGCCTTTAACATACTGCCACCTCTGCCGATCAGGATGCCTTTCTGAGAATCCCGCTCAACGTGAATAGTAGCCAAAATTCGCGTAATATCTTTGTCTTCTTCAACTTGATCAATTGCAATAGCCACGGAATGGGGTACTTCCTCATGGGTCAGCAAGAGAATTTGTTCCCGAATTAATTCGCCCATGATGAAGCGTTCGGGTTGGTCAGTCACTAGATCCGGCGGGTAGTAATAGGGACCTGGCTCCAGGCGATCGATTAATAGCGCCTGGAGATCTTCTAGCCCCATGCCGGTGAGGGCCGAGAATTTGGTAGTCAGCCAGTTCTGCTGCGCGGCCAGCTGCACATAGCTCTGATCGATCGCGTCCGGATTATCCGGTTGCTGATCGGACTTGTTAATGCCTACAATGACCGGCACTGCGGCGCGGGTCAGAAGCTCAATAATAAAGCGATCGCCGCCGCCTGCTTCCACAGTGCCATCAACCACAAATAACAGCAAATCGACCGAATCAATGGCAATCCGGGCATTCTTTACCAGCACTTGTCCGAGCTGATGATGTGGCTTATGGATGCCAGGCGTATCCACAAAGATAATTTGCGCGGCAGGCGTGGTGAGAATTCCCCGGAGGCGATTGCGGGTCGTCTGGGCAATGGGGGAGGTAATCGCAATTTTCTGTCCCACCAGTTGATTCATCAATGTTGATTTGCCAACATTAGGACGCCCAACAATGCCCACGAAGCCAGATTTGAATCCGGGTGGAGCAATGGGAATTAAGGTGTGTTCTACATAGTCAGACTGCATACTTTAAAGATTTACCAACCACCCGGTCGTCGTGATCTGATTTTCATTGCAATTCGGTTGAGTCGATGAAGGTCGATGCAATTGGATTGCTGTTAAATCCCTGCTTTCTCCCACTTGCCATGACCTAACCTCTAAAGGATACCTAACACATACTCTCCTTGGTTGACGGCATGATTAATTGACACGTCGTAAACAATGCCTGCCTGCTCTGCGTTGACTTCCAGCACGGTCGGCAACTGCCCCTCTTTGTTAAAGCTGAGCAGTTGATAAAGCGGCTGTCCTGCCTCAACTGTCTTGCCTAGGGCCACCCTCGATTGAATCATACCGCCTGTCGGAGCATAGTACCTTTTCATATGACTAGAGGAAGCCAGCTTCATGGCCGCGATCGAGGGCATCGGCATCGGTTCAGCCGGAACTCGCAGAATCCCTTTCTGAATTAAGTAATTTTTGACTGCCTGCACCCCTCGATCAACCGTCGTCGGGTCAATTTGCATGGCTGATCCCAATTCCAGCGTCCAGGCTTCCACATCAAACTGGATTTTTCGCCCCAGCTCTGCACAGCAGTCTTCTAGCGCTAACCAAGGCTTCATGAAGGACTCATCAAATGCGCCACCGACATATTCATCTAGCAGAATGCCAATGGGCAGCATAAACAAACTGGCACTGGTTTGGCGATCGCGAAAATAGTACAAATACGTTAACCCCTGATCGCCTGAAGTATGCAGATCAATCACATAATTGGCATCCAAACAGAGGGACTGTAACAGAACACGGTACTGGTTGCTAAAGGGTTGGCTGCTAGGTGCAGCGATTTGCTCGGCTAACTCAGCAAAGCCAGACTGGATGCGCTGACGATACTGGTGTTCCAGGGTAAGGCGATCGCTCTCCCCATGCGACTGAACAAATTGCTGCAACGCTTCCTTGTCTGGCGTATATTCCCAAAAGATGCGATTCCAGTTTTCGCCATCATAAGGATTAAACCGCCCTGGTGAAAAATGGTGGCTGCGTTGATTAGTGCCGATGGGATTGCAGGCAGGCACTAGCCAGATTTCTCCAGCGAGCTGATGGTCTGCCAGCGTAGCAAACCAGGACATTAGCTGATGGATGACGGCATTGCCCGTCAACTCTGAGCCATGTAAGTTAGATTGCAAATAGACTTTTTTCCCAGGCTTGGCACCAACGAACTTGTAAACTTGGAGCGAAAGGCGATCGCCAGAAGCAAGCTGCAACAGGGGCAGGGTTGTGATGGTTGGAATCATTAGCTTAAATCATTAGCCCAAGCTTGAACATTACCCCAGATTTTAACTTCGGGCAGAAACCCTAGCATTCGGGAAAAATGTAGCGAGATTGGCTGTGCAATAAAGCAGAAGTCGAGAGACAATGTTCATCCGTAACCTTACATAGTTACTACCCGCTTTCCCCTATGATCATTTCAGTTCCATTCTGCATAAGCCCTGCTCTACTAAAATTTCGGGTGCATGTTTGATGTCCCTCTACTCCGGACTTAAAAACTTTTTAATTGGGCGATCGCTTCCAACCTCTGCCCACGCCGAAGAGCGCCTCAGTCGAGCTGCAGGTTTAGCGGTGCTTTCTTCCGATGCCCTGTCTTCAGTCGCATACGCAACTGAAGAGATTTTGCTAGTTCTCGTTGCTGCGGGAAGCGGCGTTTTGGGCTTTTCGCAGCCGATCGCCATTGCCATTATTGCGCTGTTGGCAATTGTAATTTTGTCCTATCGGCAAACGATCAAAGCCTATCCTAACGGTGGCGGCTCGTATATTGTGGCCCGAGAAAACCTGGGGCTGATGCCAGGTCTGGTGGCAGCCGCCTCCTTGATGATTGACTACATTCTTACGGTTACGGTCAGCATTTCAGCCGGCACAGCGGCCCTAACCTCGGCGGTTCCTTCGCTCCAGCCTTATACAGTTGACCTGTGTCTTCTGTTTATTTTTCTGATCATGCTGGCAAACCTGCGAGGACTGCGGGAGTCGGGAAATTTGTTCATGGTGCCGACCTATGCCTTTGTAGTCAGCATTTTTATCTTGATTTTTCTCGGTTTCTTTAAGCAAGCCACAGGCTATGTGCCGCCGCCCTATCCTGAAGTTCCAGTCCAAGAATCGCTAGGACTATTCTTTGTGTTGAGAGCTTTTTCGGCGGGATGCACTGCGCTGACGGGGGTTGAAGCAATTTCCGATGGCGTCATGGCCTTTAAACCGCCCGAATGGAAAAATGCCCGCAGTACGTTGCTGTTTTTAGGGGTGCTACTGGGGACAATGTTTTTGGGGATTACCTATCTAGCCCACAGCTATCGCATCATGCCTGTGGAAGGGCAAACGGTGGTTTCGCTCTTAGGGCGGCAAATTTTGGGTGACAGTAACCCTGCCTATTACTTCATCCAAATCGCCACGCTGCTGATTTTGCTATTGGCAGCCAATACCAGCTTTGCAGACTTTCCCCGCCTCTGCTATTTCCTGGCACGGGATGGATTTCTACCGCGCCAACTTTCTCTACTGGGCGATCGGCTGGTCTATTCCAACGGCATTATCTTGCTCAGTCTCTGTGCGGCCTTCCTAGTCGTCATCTTCCAGGGACAAACCAATGCCGTGATTCCGCTGTATGCAGTGGGCGTGTTTACATCCTTCACGCTATCCCAGGCAGGCATGGTACGGCGTTGGTTTACAGAAAGAACAGCAGGTTGGCGATCCAGTGCCGCAATTAATGCCTTGGGAGCAGTGGTCACGCTCATTGTCCTAGCCACTATTATTTCAACCAAATTTGCACTGGGCGCTTGGGTCGTCGTCGTCGCTATTCCGCTAGTAGTTTACCTGTTTCTGATGATTCGTCGGCACTACCGCTATGTAGCTAAGCGGCTCAGCTTAGAAGGTTTGCCGCCTCGGAGCTATATTCCTCGTCCTAAGGTAGAGGTTGTCACTCATCCGGCGGTGGTGCTGGTGGGACAACTCCACCAAGGCACCATTCAAGCGCTGGATTATGCTCGCTTAATTGCCGACGAAATTGTTGCTGTGCATGTGGATATTGGACTGACGGATCACGCCAGCCTGCAGCAGCGCTGGGAGCTGTTAGAGTCAGACATTCCTCTGGTGATTTTAGATTCCCCTTATCGATCGCTAGTGGAACCGCTGCTTGATTTTATTCAGGACTATGAGGTTCGCCATCCTGGCGTGTTCTCCACCATCATTATTCCCGGCTTTATCACTCGCAACTGGTGGGAAGGCTTCTTACACAACCAAACCTCAATTTTCCTAAGGTTAGGATTGCGATCGAAGAAAAGCCGAGTCGTAACCACCGTTCGCTACTACTTGTAATGTCATAGCCCAGCGCACCTGAACCTAAGATAGCCGTAGCCAGTCTGCTTGGGGCATTTTTGTGGACGCAATTTATATGTCCACAAAAATGTCCTGTCCTAACACCTGTGGCTACAACCATACCAGTAACTCATAAAAGGCGAATAATAAAGGGGCATCTCCGATCAGAGTGCCCCTTTCAAAATTTTTAGTCTAGCTAGAACTACACGTCCTGTTCGCTCAGTTCTCGCGTCATATAATCAAATGGCTGATCGACGATCGCCACATCGGTAATGCCAGCAGCTAAAACCTGCTCTTTGACAATATCTTTCATAATTTGGATGCCAACTACAGTCGGGCCAATGGGCACAC
This sequence comes from Coleofasciculaceae cyanobacterium, assembly GCA_036703495.1. GTDB lineage: Bacteria > Cyanobacteriota > Cyanobacteriia > Elainellales > Elainellaceae > Drouetiella. Next base: position 7,411 of record DATNOY010000989.1, on the reverse strand, counting down.
CTAAAGAGTTATAGGTTTCGCGTAGGCCCTGCAAGACACGCTCGTTCAGCACATCCATACTACCTGCAACCAGCGCATAGCTGGCATAGCGAAGGTAATAGTCCATATCGCGCAGGCAAGCTGCATAGCGACGAGTGGTGTAGGCATTGCCACCGGGACGAATCAACTCAGGCACTTGCTCAAATAGCTGTAGCCCAGCCTGTTTGACAATAGCTGCTGCATTGCCATTAATCACAGCTGCTACCTGTACCCGTACTGTTCCTGAATTGAAGTAGGACTTCAGGTCATCCAAAGCATTCCGATCGAGGTACCGACCTGTGCTGTCGTAGTTTCTAATCAGACTGGTCACCGCATCCCGCATGAAATCTAATCTCCCAACAGCCTTACTAATGTGTAGATTCTAAGTAATTTGTATCTCACAGCGATGCCTCTCAGTTTATCACGATGCCTTCGCCCTAATTTGTCCCTCTGATGCACCTACCTGTCAGGATTTATTAAGCAAGCAGCAGATGAACTTGAGAGAACAACAGAACATCTCTCTTGATCGAGTTTCCTAAATGAGAGCGGGCGATCCCAATTTTGTTTTTGAAAATAAAAAAGCGCTCAGCAGATTTGCGATTTGTATAGCTTTGTACGTTTTCTAAAGTTAAATCTAAAGTTAAGTTTGTCTCAATCTGCTTAAATTTGGTGTCAATAGATACAAAAGGGGATCGAAGCTATACATATGATGATGCAGCCTAAGATAACCCTAATCTAAAGAAGTATTCGCTGAGCCGAAAACTCTCTGGTGAAAAGGTTTTTAAGAGAATTGGGCCGCTCGCAAACATCCCGATCTAGCCCTAGATTGCAGATGTTATTTATGCCTGATTGTCTCTCCGCCCATTCAAGAAGTGCCGCAACTAGTTAAGGAGTAACGAATGCCTGAGACCGCACAAGAAGTCTTAAAGATGATTGATGAGCAGGGCATCGAGCTGATTGACCTCAAGTTCGTTGACCTGTTTGGCATCTGGCAGCACTGCACGTTCCACAAAAGCCTGATTGACGAAGAGTCCTTCGTGAACACGGGTGGGGTTGCCTTCGATGGTTCCAGTATCCGGGGTTGGAAGGCAATCAACAACTCTGATATGGCAATGGTGCCCGATCCCACAACGGCCTGGATCGATCCTTTCATGGAAGTACCGACCCTGAGCATGGTTTGTACGATCGTTGATCCTCGGACTCAACAGCTCTATGAGCGTGATCCCCGCTCGATCGCTCAGAAAGCAATTGATTATCTGATCTCTACGGGCATCGGCGACAAAGTTTACTGTGGTCCTGAACCCGAGTTTTTCATCTTCGACAGCATTGCCTACGGTCAATCTGGACATGAAGGCTACTATTTCATCGATTCTGATGAAGGTCCTTGGAACTCTGGCAGAAAGGACAGCTTGGGCTACAAAATCGGCAAGAAGCGGGGTTACTTCCCAGTAGCTCCCTCCGACATGTTGCAAGACATCCGGACAGAAATGCTGCTGACGATGCAAAAGTGTGGCGTTCCGATTGAGAAGCACCACCATGAAGTGGCAGGTGGCGGTCAATGTGAGTTGGGCATCCGCTTCTCTGACTTAGTCCATGCTGCTGACTATGTAATGACCTATAAGTACGTCGTCAAGAACGTGGCGCGTAAGTATGGCAAAACTGCCACCTTTATGCCTAAGCCGATCCACGATGACAACGGTACCGGCATGCATAGCCATATGTCCATCTGGAAAGATGGTCAACCGCTATTTGCAGGCGACAAGTATGCCAGCTTGAGCCAAATGGCACTGTGGTTCATTGGCGGTTTGATCAAACACGCCCCTTCAATTCTGGCGTTTACCAATCCAACCGTAAACTCCTACAAGCGTTTGGTGCCTGGATTTGAGGCTCCGGTTAACCTGGCCTACTCGGCTGGCAACCGCTCTGCTTCTATCCGGATTCCGCTCACCGGCACCAACCCTAAAGCCAAGCGATTGGAGTTCCGTTGTCCAGATGCTTCTAGCAACCCTTATCTCACCTTCGCATCCATGCTCTGCGCCGGTCTAGACGGGATCAAGAATCAAATTGATCCTGGTGAACCGCTGGATGTAGACATCTACGAGCTGTCAGTGGAAGAGTTGGCGAAGGTACCTAAAGCTCCGGCTAACTTGGCTGAAGCCTTGGCTAATCTAGAAAAGGATCATGAATTCCTAACGGCAGGGGGGGTCTTCCCTGAAGACTTCATCATGAACTGGATTGCGCTGAAGACGGAAAGCGAAGTGAAGCCGCTGAGCAAGCTGCCTCATCCCTATGAGTTTGAGCTGTATTACGATTGCTAATTTTGCAGACCGCAAATTAGCTTGAAACGAAGAAAAATCAGGGCACACGGGTGTGCCCTGATTTTTTTTGGAGAAAAATCACTCTAAATAGATGCTAAATTTCGTAAATTTGGTCAGCTTTCTTTCAAAAAGTAGCTTAAGATACAGAATATAAACAGATTCGTTCATCTCTTTCAGAAAGTTTCTTAGAACAGCTCTGGTGGAGACGGAATTAGGGGGAAACCCCCGAAGGAACGCGCTTACTTACCTCTACACAAGTGACGAGTTCAGGAACCTAATATGACTACCTTCAAATATCGTGGAGCAGAATACGATCTCGAACCCACCTCTCCTCCAGAGCATCATCAGAGCAATCGGGTTGCTCAATATCGTGGGCAGAGCTACACCGTAGCAGATGAGAAAACGGCAGCCCCTCAGCCTGTCATGGGCATGATCTACCGGGGCGTTTCCTACCGCACTACCCCTAGTGGCGGTGCTGAGATCATTCGTTCTAAAGAGGCTGCTCGTTCTGCCAAGCCAGCTCCAGTGCAGACGCAGTTGTCTTCACTAACAGAGTCTCGCTCAGGCGGTGCTGAACTACATCGCCGGAATCTGCTGCAATCTTTGCAGCGCCGGATGGCAATTGCTAAAGCTAAGGGCGATCGCTATCTAATGCTTCAGCTTCAAGAAGAGCTAGAAGTTTTGACAGGTGCGGTTTAAGAGCAGCAGATAGCGTCATTGATTCCATCGTTCAGCCTGCTCTTAAGCCTGCTCTAATGGGGTTAATTCTGATGTGATTAATGGTGACGGGATGAACAGCGATCGCTGTTCATCTCGTTTTTTATTACAGATTGTTACTACAGATTGGTATTACAGATCAAATCCATAGTGCTTAAGAAATTATTAAAGGAATTTAGCTCTGCTTTGCTCGCCTAAGCGATTGAGTCGCGCGTTATATAAAGAATCCACCGCTTTGTTAAGCAATTGTTAGCCCAAAGCACAGGTGCAACTTGGTTTAAGATACGTCTGGGGTAGGTTCATCACTCAACCTCATGCCTGATAGATTGCACCTAGTAGGTTGGTAGGTTGCGATTGCGATTTAGTAAAATAATTTGGTTGTTAAGTTTAGCCCTTTAAACATTTCTAGAGGAGCTGAGCTACTCCTTGAAATGCGAGGCATTGACCTTGATTACCGAGAAGTATTTGAGCAAAATTAGGATGACGGAAATCTAAACTTGGCTCTCAATGCTTCGCTGGGACTGAATTTAGGGTTTCTTAAAAATTTTAGTTCGATCAATGCATTTCATTAAGTGAATGAAAGTAAATGAGACTAGGTGAATGAGACTGAGTCTTGGCGTGTTCTGCATGCTGATTTGATCTAGACGTCATTCAGTCTGTTTAATTTTTTCGAATTGCGATCCCCATTTTTTGTAGGAAATTCCGCTGGATCTCGCGGCTTCAAACACTGTTTTTGGTTTAGCTTCCCCTTAGTTTGGACAACATTGCATGGTTTTCTCACACAATTTAGACTCTGCAAACTCTCTGACTCAAACAGTCAAGGGCATTGAGTTAAATGGAGCCTATGATCCGATCCCGCCGTTGAAGCACGCCACTGATGCAGAGGCGGCTGACCTCGAAACAATTGATCCCCTGAAAACACCAACCGGAGTTTATGTTGTTGTCCATGGCCATTTTTACCAGCCCCCCCGTGAGAATCCTTATTTGAATGCGATCGAGCGTCAACCCAGCGCCTCACCGTTTCATGATTGGAATGAGCGAATTCATTACGAGTGCTATCGCCCCAATGCTTTTGCCCGCGTGGTGAGCGAACAGGAACAGCTACTGGGGATTGTTAATAACTATGAATATCTCAGCTTCAACATTGGACCAACTTTGATGAGCTGGCTAGAGCGGCATGATGTTGAAGTATATCAACGGATTTTGGAAGCCGATCGCCGTAGTGCTGAACGATTGAACGGGCATGGGAATGCGATCGCCCAGGTCTACAATCACATCATCATGCCGCTGGCCAATCAGCACGATAAATATACGCAAATTCGCTGGGGTAAAGCTGACTTTCGCACCCGCTTTGGACGTGATCCCGAAGGTATGTGGCTGGCAGAAACGGCTGTAGATTATCCCACCTTGGCAGCATTGATTGCCGAAGGCATTCAGTTCATTGTCTTAGCACCCTCTCAAGCGCAGCGTTGCCGCCCCTTCCCCACGCCAGAGCATCCTGATCCCGAGTGGTTAGAGGTAGGTGGCAACCAAATCGACCCGATTCAGCCGTATCGTTGCTATTTGAAACGCGATGAGGATGCAGCAACCGGCGAGGGACAGACCCCCTATATCGACATCTTTTTCTACGACGGGCCGATCTCGCGAGATATGGGATTTAATGATGTGCTGAGCAGTTCGCATCATTTGTCCGGGCGGTTGGGACAAGCTGTCCGTGGAGATCATCGATCGGCACAGCTGATCTCAGCCGCAACCGATGGGGAAACTTTTGGACATCATAAAGGCGGCACCGAGAAAGCGCTTGCCTATGCCTTTACAGACGAGTTTCCCAATCGCGGCTGGACAGTGACCAATTTTGCGCATTACCTCAGCCTCAGTCCGCCCACCTGGGAAGTAGAGCTGAAGCCCGTCACGGCTTGGAGCTGTTCCCATGGCGTGGATCGGTGGCAAGAGGACTGCGGCTGCGGTGGCGGCGGCGAGTGGCATCAAAAGTGGCGTAAGCCACTACGAGAGAGCCTGGATTGGCTGCGAGATCAGTTGGTCAAAGTGTTTGAAGAGAGCGGTAAAAAACTCTTCCGCGATCCCTGGAAAGCACGGGATGAATATATTCAGGTGATCCTCGATCGCAGCCCTACGCAGATCAACCGCTTCTTGGCACAGCATCAACATCACAAGCTCAATCTTTCAGAACGCGTAGATGCCCTGCGGCTGTTAGAAATGCAGCGCCATAGCCTGTTGATGTATACCAGCTGCGGCTGGTTCTTTGAGGAAATTTCTCGACCTGAAGGGACTCAGATTTTGCGCTATGCGTCTAGAGCGATCGAGCTAGCCGGGGATGTAGCCGGAGTGCAACTCGAAAAAGGCTTCATTAAGCGATTGGCAGCAGCCCCTAGCAATGTCTCGGATTTGTTTCAAAACGGGGCTGAAGTGTATCGACAACTGGTGATCCCGTCGCAGGTGAGTTTAGAGCAAGTGGCAGCCCATTATGCCATTACCTCTCTGTTTGATACTTATTCCAGGGAGCAGCGGGTTTACTGCTACACCGTGCATCAAACTGATTACCAAATGCAGCGGTTGGGATCGCTGACCTTAGCCGTAGGACAAATTCAGCTCACCTCAGAAATGACACGAGAAACCAGCCAAATGGTTTTTGCTGTGCTGCATCTAGGTGGCTGGGATTTTCACTGCTGCATTCAGCCTTTCACGGGACGCCGATCCTATAGTCAGGCCAAAGAAAGTTTATTTAATGCGCTCCGACAAGCCAGTGCTGCCCAAACGATTTTGGCCATGAGCCGGATTTTTGCCGGACAGTCCTTCAGCCTGCAGGATTTGTTTGCCGAGGAGCGCCACCGGATTATGCAGCTGCTGAGCCAGGAAACCTTGACGCGGCTGGATCAGCTCTATACTCAGGTCTATCGAGACAACTATGGTGTGCTGATGGCTTTCCATCGCGATCAGCTAGAAGTACCCCAGGAATTACAGGTGGCAGCTGAAATTGCCATTAGCCATCGGGCGATCGCTTCTCTACAGGCATTAGAACGAGAAACTAGCGATTTTCCGTTCAACAATCCTCAGCTGTGCCAGAGTCATTTACTAGAGCTAGAGGCGATCGCCCATGAAGCGGATCATCTCCATTGCCAGCTCAAAATGCCTCAAATTAAGCAAACGCTAGAACGCTTGATTGGACGATCGCTCTGGTCGCTGCTACAAACCTTTGAGGCTGAGACGATCGAATCTGATATTCGCTGGGTAGAACGCTTAATTGAACTGGGCGATCAGCTGCATTTGTGCCTATCGCTCGATCGGGTGCAAGAGCTTTATATTAGCCACTTGTACCGTCAGGTGATGCCACAATTCCAATCCTTGTCAGAAAATTCGACTAGCCGGGTGGCTGGCTCACAAAATGGCTCACGAAATGGCTCACAGGCAACCCAACCTGTAGTTCAACCGCAGTTGACGATCGCCCAAGTGCGGCAGTTTTTGGAACTAGGAAACAAATTAGCGATTGATGTCAGCTATTGGCGGAATCAGTTGCAATAGCCGCCTGTAAGCGGCGAAATCGGCAGATTCAGCTCCCCGAATGTCAACTTCGGGGAGCTTGGCGCGTTATAGCTGCTGAGCTGCCCTCTTCGGAGCAAGAGAACCCATCTTCATCACCTGCTTGGCAGGAAACCGACCCATGAGACTGTAGCTAAGCAAACCGCCATATTCATGCAGCACAATTTTAGTTCGATCGCCACGACCTATACCCGACAAAGTTGAGCTAGGAATCGGCGTGACCGTGAAGCCAACGTTTTGGAACGTGAGCAGCGATCGCAACATATGCGGGGCATCAGTCACTAATAAAATTCGCTTGATCCCCTGTGGCTTTAAGGCGGCTGCCGTAAACTTAGCGTTTTCGTAGGTGGTTCGAGAACATTCCTCTGCGCCTAGAGCCTGACGAGGAATGCCTTTATCCTGCAATTGCTGAACGATGACCGGAGCATCTCCAGCACCGCTAACAAAAATCAAAGGTGCCCGATGCGCATCCCAAAGCTGTGCCGCCACTTCAACGCGTGATGGAGTCAGCGCGTTGCCGCGTCCCAAAATAACGATCGCATCTGCAGGCTGACCAGAATCTTGAGGGATTTGGTCAATCAGAGCCGTTTCTGCAAAGCTGATGGTGGGTGGAAACAGCAGCAGCAGATACAGCAGGGCAAAGCCACCGAGCAGCAGACGTAAGACACGCCGACCTTGCCGCCAAGAAAGGTTGCCGAGCAGCTGAATCAGCAGCAGAAACAGCGGTAGCACTAGAAGAGGCTGAATTAACCATTCAAAGATTAGTTTTGTTGCCATGAGTCCTTTGCCCATAGCCCCAG
>DATNOY010000988.1:0-4460 GCA_036703495.1 Coleofasciculaceae cyanobacterium | reverse complement strand
ATTGGACAGGATATGCCCTGTTGCTCGATCCAAGCGATCGCCTCCAGGCTACTGAAATCCCACAAACCTCACTTAGCCGCTACTTAGGATTATTACTGCCTTATCGATCGCTGATTGGGCAAGTCATTCTAGTTTCTATCCTGATTCAAATCCTAGGTTTGATTACGCCCCTATTTACCCAGATTATTCTGGATCGGGTTGTGGTGCAAAAGAGTCTCAGTACACTCAATGTCTTTGTTTTGGGACTGCTACTGTTTGGCGTTTGGGGAATTTGCATGACAGCAGTGCGGCAATACCTGCTGAGCTACTTTTCCAATCGCCTTGATCTGACCCTAATCAGCGGCTTTATTCGTCATACGCTTACTCTACCCTTAAAATTTTTTGAATCTCGCCGAGTTGGAGACATTATCACGCGGGTACAGGAAAATCAAAAGATTCAGCAGTTTTTAATTGGGCAAGTCCTGTTGGCATGGCTCAGCTTCATTACGGGATTTCTCTACTTAGGATTGATGCTCTACTACAATTGGCGGCTAACCTTGCTGGTACTGGCTTTAATCCCGCCGATTGTTATCCTGACGCTGGGTGCAACGCCCTTCATGCGGCGGGTTTCACGAGAGATTTTTAGTGAAACAGCCAATCAGAATTCTACATTGGTAGAAATGGTTACTGGCATGACAACCGTAAAATCAGCAGCAGCAGAACGGGAGTTTCGCTGGCGATGGGAAAATCATTTGACCCATCAAATGAATGCTTTATTCAAAGGCCAAAAATTAGGAATTGGTCTGCAGTCTGCCAGCGGCATGATTCAATCGTTGGGGGGTACAGTCCTACTCTGGTATGGTGCCACGCTGGTGATTCAAAATCAGCTAACGCTCGGGCAGTTTGTGGCCTTCAATATGATGATGGGTTATGTGATTAGCCCAGTTGTAGCATTAGCGAATCTTTGGAATGAGCTCCAGGAAGTGCTGATTTCAGTAGAGCGTCTAAATGATGTATTTGAAGCAGAACCGGAAGAGTCTATCCAAAAATCGCGGATTATTCTTCCTCTAGTGCAAGGTGAGGTGCAATTTGATGATGTTACCTTCCGCTATAGCGAAGATGAAGAACAAAATACGTTGCAAAATCTTTCGTTCACGGTGCAAGCTGGGCAAACGATTGCCATTGTTGGCAGGAGTGGTTCTGGCAAGAGTACCTTGGTTAAGCTGTTGCAGGGTCTATATTATGCCAATCGTGGTCGCATTTTGATCGATGGGCATGATATCTGCCACGTTTCACCTCAGTCATTGCGATCGCAGCTGGGCGTTGTTCCGCAGGAGTGCTTTCTATTCTCTGGTAGCATTCTAGAAAACATTACCCTATATCGTTCTGGATTTTCTCTCGAACAAGTGATTGAAGTGGCAAAACTTGCCGAAGCCCATCCATTTATTCAGGCATTGCCGCTGGGCTACAGCACCATTGTGGGCGAACGCGGCTCATCGCTATCAGGTGGACAACGCCAGCGGATCGCTATTGCTCGGGCGCTTTTGGGTGATCCTCGGATCCTGATCTTAGATGAAGCGACTAGCTCTCTGGATGCTGAGTCGGAACGAAGATTTCAGCACAATTTAGGACAAATTAGCCGCGATCGCACCACGTTCATTATTGCGCATCGTCTATCAACCGTTCGTAATGCCGATAAAATTTTAGTGCTCGATCGGGGGATTTTGGTTGAGCAAGGTACCCATACAGAGCTGATGTCTAACCAAGCGCTTTACTATCATCTCGCGCAGCAACAGCTCGATCTTTAGGATGAGATCCTAACCTCTACTAAAAGAGAGATATTCTGTTTCTGAGATTGTGCTAAAAGTGAGCGAAGACAACTTTTACAACAGGCGATCGATATCCCTGTAGATTAGCAGCAACGCCAGCAGCTAGAGATAATCTAGGAATTTAAATTGAATTAGCTTAATTTCCGCTAGATTTTCATAAAATAGATTTCCATCAAACAAAGCCAAAACAAAGCCAATAAAAATTGCCAATTTGGCAGGTCTTTAAATTGGGACAAGCTTAGGATCACAAAGGGTATCCCCTGATTGCCTTAATCATGAGCTAACTCTATAAAATTTGCGGTGTGGAGAGCGTTTCAATCCGGCATTAAAGCAATCCAGTTTTATCACTAAATCTATCGAGCATTAGATTTACTGATGTACGATCGCTCTCTGCCTGAATTCGATAAAACCAATCTTTAATTTACGCATTTTTTGGGCTATTTCTATGGAACAGATTCATGTCCAGGACAATTCTCTCAAAATCTCCCCGGTAGGGATGAATTCATCTCCTTCATCATCTTTATCAACATCCATTGATGATTTAGAGCTAGAATTTCTGACATCTCTTCAAAGTCATGAAATGGCTACAGTTTGCGGAGGAGTTCCTATACCAGTCCGAGCTCTCCGCTCCTCATCCGTTCTTGGAACTGCTCAGCTCTCCGGCTCTCAAGCCATCGATGCTGCAACATCAGACTGGAGTGATGCTTTGCAAACGCTGCTTGATCAACCTTCTTCTAGCTTTCCCAAAAGGATCCTGATCGGCAGTTTAGCCTTCTGCTGTGTCTTTGGCATATGGGCGTGGTTTGGACAAGTCCAACAGGTTAGTCATGCTCAAGGGAGACTAATTCCTAAAGGGCAAACCTATAAAGTTCAGCCTGCCCTTCCAGGAGAAGTCACGCGAATTCGAGTCGAAGAAGGGCAACCTGTGCAAGCAGGGCAAATCATTGCAGAGTTAGATAATCGGCTGGCAGAGGCAGAAATCGATCGCTTGCAGCAAAGTCTTAGCGCTCTGCGGCAGCAGTTGCTGCAAACTCATGAATTGATGGATAGAGCGAGTTTAAGGGCTGAGTCGCAAAAAGCAGTCACCCTGGCTGAGACGCAAGCTCAAGCAGCGACGATCACTGAGGCCCAGGCAAAAGCCAACTTGAATCGAGCTATCTTGCCCCAGTTGCAAGCAAAAGCAACGGCTTATGAACAGCGCATGGCCCGCATACGTCCCTTGGTAGAAGTGGGGGCGATCGCTCAGGATCGTCTATTCGAAGCAGAGCAAGCGCTACGAGATCAGCAGCAGATCATTACCCAAAACCAGGGAGAGCTTCAGCAAATGCTGTCTGAAGCCGATCGCCTGCAGGCTGGGATGACAGAAAAGCAGGCGGCAGCGAAAAAAAGTGAGATAGAAATGCAGCAGCAGCAGCAACAGCTCCAAGTAGAAACCACCCAGCTGCAAGCTAAAATTGCCGAAACTGAGACCCTATTAAAAGCTGCTCAAACTCGGCTAAATCAGCTGTTTCTCTATGCTCCATCCAGTGGCATAGTGTCGTCTTTAAATGTCCACCGGATTGGCGAAGTGGCGCAGGCAGGGCAAACCTTAGCTGAAATTAGCCCTAATAACGCACCGTTGGTACTATCTGCGCTTCTGCCAGATCAGGAAGCGGGTCTTGTTCAAAAGGGGATGAACGTCCAGCTAAAATTTGATGCGTTCCCCTATCAAGACTATGGCATTCTATCGGGGCATGTCACCGCTATTTCCCCAGCCGCCAAACTGGACGAGCGCTTGGGCAGTGTCTATCAGGTTGAAATTGCCCTAGACAAAACCTATGTGACTCATGAGCAGCGCCAAATTCTGCTGAAGGCAGGACAAACGGCCAGTGCTGATATTGTCATCAGTCATCGTCGGATTATTGACGTTCTGTTAGATCCCATCCGCAAACTCCAGGGAAATGAACTCAATTTGTGAACCTGATTGCCATGTGTGAATCCGGTATCCAATGGTCATCGAGTATATGCACAAAGGGAAGTTATGCTGAATTCAGATTTAACAAATCACCTTAATAAAGCCATGACGGCGGAGCAGTTTACGCAGGTGGTAGACGCAATTCTGGAAGGAAAGTATTCCTGGGCTTGTGTTCTTATCTTGCGCTTTGCCGGTTACAACCCCCTGCACTACATTCCTTACCGAACTTATAACCGCTTAATGAAAGATCACTGCCAGAATAGCCGCAGGAAGATCGATGAATTTGAACCTGGAAAACCGGATCAAGCCTCACCTCAGCTCAATTATCAGCGTTATACTCCTCAAATCGACGATTTGAACTATTTGGAGACTCTGAACGAAAGGTCTTCCCAGATCCGGGGCGGGCAAAACTGTAGGAGAGATGCTGGCGATCGCCCGATTTCTCATTTTCTAGACTGGATTAGATTTCGCTCAGCTTAGTCCCCCAAATAGCAGGAACTCTAACCCCAATTTTCAGTGAGTTCCTCTAGCAAGAATCACCAAACGCAATGTGCAACTTGATCTAAAAGTTGTGTGGGACGAGCATCGTTCGACTGAGGCGAACGCCTTGCCCGTCCGGATTGAGCGGGTAAGCTGCCCACCCCACGGTAAATCAAGGACTTTAACGGTAAAGTTGCACATCGCATTAACCAAGGCAT
>DATNOY010000987.1:0-7846 GCA_036703495.1 Coleofasciculaceae cyanobacterium | reverse complement strand
AACCACTGGCAAATGGAGTAAACGCGTGTTTTAGGAACATCGGCGATCGCGGCTAGCCCACCGTTCATATCGCCATAGAGAGTGCAGTAGCCAACGGCCATTTCAGATTTGTTGCCTGTAGAAATTAGCAGGTGCCCAAATTTGTTGGCGATCGCCATCAGCAAGTTACCGCGAATCCGGGATTGAATATTTTCTTCGGCAATGCCAAACTCGGTTTCAGCAAACAGGCTGGCAAAGGTTTGGTCGTAGGTTTTCATCAAATCCCCGATGGGCAACATCTCAGTCGGAAGACCCAAGTTTTTTGCCAGTGCTAAGGCATCGTTGACGGAATGCTCAGAGCTGTAAGGAGACGGCATCAACACACCCAGCACGTTTTCAGCGCCAATAGCAGCCGCAGCGATCGCTGCCACCAGGGCTGAGTCAATACCGCCGCTGAGACCCAAGACCACCTTGGAGAAGCCGCATTTCTGCACATAATCGCGCACTCCTAACACCAGAGCCGCCCAAATTTCCGCATCTGCTGTTTCGGGTGGAGGGGCAATAGCCGACGCACCGCTGTCTCGACTCACCAAATCTGCCGTTTCCAGGTCAAATTCAGCCATCACCAAATCCGCTTCAAAGGCTTTGCCCCGGCAGACAACCTGGCCCTGACGGTTGAAGCCAACGCTACTGCCATCAAAGAGTAAGTCATCATTGCCGCCGACCTGATTGACATAGAGAATAGGCTGTTGATAGCGCCTAGACGCATGGTGCAGCATGGCTTCCCGCAGCTTTTGCTTACCGACTGTATAGGGCGAGGCCGACAGGTTGATGATCAAATCTACGTCTTGGGTGGCGAGTTCGGCGATCGGATTAATCCGATAGTTGCGCTTGCCCCAAAATTCTTCGTCATTCCACAGGTCTTCGCAGATCGTCACCCCAATTTTGAGAGCAGCTGCACCCTGAGAGGAAGCAGACTCCTGTAAGGAAAATAACGTACTTTCCTGCCCCGGTTCAAAGTAGCGGTCTTCATCAAACACATCGTAGGTGGGTAGAAGCCGTTTATGAAAAACATGCTGAATTTTGCTGCTGTCGATCAGCGCCGTACTGTTAAACAGCGGCTTCCCCCCTTCTTGAGCCGATCGCCCATTGGGTTCCACCATGCCTACTAACACCGCTAGCTGAGGCGGCAAATCGCCTGCCAGCTGTTCTAGCGTCCGCGTCATGGCTGCAATAAACGCAGGCTGCAACAGCAAGTCGCGCGGGGGATAGCCGCACAGCGACAGCTCTGGCGTCAGCAGTAGCCTGGCACCTTGAGCAACAGCTTGTTGGGCGGCCGCCAAAATTTTGGCAGCGTTGCCAGCTAAATCTCCAATTGTGGGATTGAGTTGAGCGATCGCAATTTTCATAGCAAAGATTTCGAGGTCTAAACTTGAGGTTTTGAGGGAAGGCAGTGAGTGGAAGACAGGCTCAATGAGCCAAATAGCCAGTTAATAGCCAGTTAATAGCCAATTAAATAAAAACCAACGGTCTGTCTTTTAGGGGGGCAAACGCTTCAGCATCAAACCGATATAAGCTGGCAGGGCGTCCGGCTCCGCGCGAGACTTTGACCCCGGTATCGAGTAAAAACCCTAGCTTCAGCAAGCGCGATCGAAAGTTGGAATAGTCTGAGAAATTTTCACCTAGAACAGTGGTGTAGAGCTGATAGAGATCGCTGAGGGTAAACAGCTCTGGCAGCACTTCAAAAGCGACAGGGCTATATTCCAACTTGTTGCGAAGCCGCCGATAGCCATATTCCAGAATCTGATTGTGGTCAAAGGCTAGCTGCGGGATCTGCTTGAGGGGATACCAGGCAATACCGCTAACGCCATCGGCAATCAGTTCGGCATCCGCAAATTGCACCAACGCAAAATAGCTGACGGATAAATAGCGGACGCCATAGCTAGTTTCGGATTCACGGGGATCCCGATTGGGCCCACCAAAGGTGTAGAGCTGCTCTAGATACAAATTCTCAGCCCGAATTTTCTCGGCCAGCACCCGATACGCAGCATCTTCCAGGGATTCTCCTTGCCTCACCAGCGTGCCCGGCAAACTCCATTGCCCCAAAAACGGCTCCTCATGACGCAGCACCAGTAGTACTAACAGCCGATTTTGGGCAGTATCTACTGAGAAAATGACGTTATCGACACCCACCTTAAAGTCCGCTAGGGCTTTGGGATGGGGCGGATCAGTAAATTTCTTGTGGATGCGTCCGGACATGCGTTTTCTTGCTCCCGATACAGGTGCTGCCGATGAATATAGGCCTCAACAGGTGGCGTGATCACTTCTGGGTTGCCTTCTTCTCGATAGGTCGTAGAAGAAACCGCAGGCACCGCCAGATCTGCGATCGCCACTTTTGCGCCGATTTGCCGCAAAGGTTCAACCTCTGCCTCTGTTAACTGATATCCCCAACGCGGTACCACCAGCAGGTTGACCTGCCCTAGCAACTGCTCTACCTGATACCAGCGGGGCAGTTGCGTCACCAAGTCTGAGCCAATCACTAACGTGAACTCAGCGTCTGGCCAGATCTGTTGGGCCCGCTCTACGGTGATCAGCGATCGCGAATGACTCAGCTCTGGATGGAGGTGAATATTTTGGCGAGGCGGATAGATATCGTTAATCAGCAGTTGCAGCATGGCCGATCGATGTTCTAACGGCGTTTGGTGCGACTTAAACGGATTATCGGATGCCCATACGGCTACCCAATCATAGCGATCGGCCAACCAGGCAATGATCGATTGGTGTCCGGCAGTCGGGGGATCAGCGCTGGTTCCAAAGAGAGCAATTTGCATAGGAGAAGATCAGGGATAGGCGGAATCGGGTTAGGTCAGGCGCAGGTCAAGCTGTTGGGGAGTTTTGTCCAGTATAAAGGCTATGAATTTTGTCTTGGGTTTGAGCGGTGAGGCTTTGCAAGCCGAGGGAGATTTGAGGGGCGATCGCTGCCGGCTGTTCTATACAGCGGACGGTTTGGCCTAAACTGCTGACTGAATTGCGGGCGCGTTGGGCAATTGTGCTCAGAGATTCTGGCGGCTCAATTCGCTCTCCTTGCTTCATCACCAGTTGCAACAGCGGTTGCTCACCCACAGCAGGGGGTTCAGTCACTAAGCCGAGGCGATCGCTAACGCCATCAGATCCCAGTTGCCGGAAAATCTGCTTGCGACCGGGGTAAGTGGCTTTACCACTAGAGCTTTTCATCACGGGAATGCCATCAATATCAACCAGCTTGTATACGCCATTGACCGGTGTGCCCGTCACCAGCTTGGTTCCCAGTCCATAGCCTTGAATGTCGGCTCCTTCGGCTTGCAGGCGGGCGATCTCATACTCATCTAAGTCGCCACTGGCGAAAATAAAGACCTGAGGCAGCAGCGATCGCACGGTCTTAGAAAGGTCTGCTAGGTCGCCAGAATCTAAGCGAATGGCATTCACCGTCATTTCACCGGACTGAACTTTGACAGCAAGACGTTGGGCAGCGGCGATCGGGTCGTAGGTATCAATCAGCAGGGCTGCCCCTGGGAAATAGCGATGGAAGCCCATAAACGCCTGATCTTCGCTCCCCTCCAGGGCAGACAGCGCCATCACCAGGGAATGGGCCATGGTGCCACTGGGAGTTTGCCCCAGCTGCAGCGCCGCTAAGACATTGGAGGTGGCATCTAGCCCACCCGCCAAAGCTGCCCGCGCTGCCCACAATGCCCCTTGGGGACTAAACGCACGCCGGGTGCCAAATTCTAAAAGCTTTGCGTCCTTCCCGGCAATGTCTCGAAGGCGGGCTGCTTTGGTCGCAATCAAGGTTTGGTAGTTGAGGGTGTTCAGTAAATAGGTTTCCGCAATTTGCGCCTGCCACAGCGGTGCTTCTATGCGTAAAAGCGGCTCATGGGCAAAGATGGCGGTTCCTTCGGGCACTGCCCAAACATCGCCTGTAAAGCTGGCTCCAGCCAATAAATCCCAGAAGCGATCGGGAGCATGGGTAAAAATGCCGGTAGATTGCAGCGCCGCAATTTGCTCTGCAGTGAAGCGAAACTGTTCTAGATATTCCAGGGCTTGAGCCAGTCCCATCGCAATCAGGTAGCCAAAGTTTTCTGGCAAACGACGGACAAATAGTTCAAAGCTGGCGCGGCGTTGATCGATGTGTTCGCCAGCATAGCAAGCCGCCATCGTCAGTTGATATAGATCGGTCAGCAAACTGTAGTCTTGTGGACGAATCAGCAGAGCAGGATCTTCCATAATTTTTGGGAGTAGTGCCTGTCAAGATATTTTTGACCCTGAGCCAGACGATGCCGGTCAGCCATTCATTTTATTATAGTAGTAACAACCAAAATTACCCGAATCTTAATATTGCTCTATCAGAATATTAGGAGGGTGGTCAATCCTTGCAGGTCCTCAGAAATGCTGAAAATCCCAGCTCGCTGTCGCTAAATCTTCCCGGCTTCCTCAAGCATTTAGAAATTTTTTAGGAGCAATTTATATTAAAAGTGACTAAAAGCTTCTACCACATGTCCTTGATTACAGCAATTTCAATGGCGTCAGCCACAGGTAGTTTTTAGCAGCCGCACTTCATCCAGCGCAAAGTGCTGTCAGCCGCTGTATTTGCCCAATTCCGTCGTCCAGCCCTGCATTGCTAAAAACCCTCTACCGAATCATCCTGAAAAACCGGGCACCTATGGGAACCTATATTCGGGCAATGCCGGTCGTAAAGCTTGAGGAGGGGGCGATCGCCGCACTTCAGCAGGTGTAGCCCTATTCAACCCATAGATATTTAGCTCAAAATTGCCCAAATCTATTGACTTTAGCCGGATAATTCCTTAGAAGCCCGTAGTATGTTCAAAGAGATACAGTCAGCTCATTTCGTCCGAATTCCATCCAACCTCTCTAGGCTGATACAGCAGCTCTTTCTATAGATAGAATTCAGCACCCATAATTTGTCTTTTGTTTATAGTGTGTTCAAGCTTGAATGGATAGTTCTCCCTCTCTCTAAATCAGCCTAAATCGGCTGCTTAAATCTCGAAGTCATTGGATTTTTAACTGACCGTCAACCCCATTTTCAGCATGTAATCAGGTGTTGCTCTATCGCCCATTCGCAAGAGTTTATCTCTGCAACAGTAATCATGGAGCGGCTAGACATGAGTCAATTTAGAATTAGAAACGTCATCCTTCCTGCCGTTCTTGTCTCAAGCGGCGTTTTTTCCATTCTGACGCTTCCATTTGTCCTCAATAAAGCTGAGCCAATGGGGCTCAGTCTTCCCGATTTGCTCGAAGACTCTCCCCAACCCATCTTCGATCGCGATAATAGAAGCACTGCCATTCGCTATGTAGGTGGAGCCATTGTTGTGAGCGTCGGCGCTGGCATCGCCACAATCGAAATTCTCCGGCGGCTGCATCCAGCCAATCGCCTTTCTAAACCTCAAAAAGACTCCCTCAATTCGCAGATTCGCCAACTAGAGGCAGAGGGAACCTCGAATCCGAGCCAGCTCTCGGAGAATGTAGAAACCACGATTTCGGGCTTTCTGGCAGAAGAGAAAAATGCAGCGCTGGAGTGGTCTGAGGCTAAAGCCTTGGCTTCAGAACGGGCAGCGGGGGGCTTCAACTCGCAAGACTCCAATCCAGCCAGCCTGTTCCGGCAGCTAGAACCAGGCCAAGATTTCCAGCTCGCCCCAGAGCTTCAGCCGATCGCCACCCATTCTATTCATTTAAAGGGTTTGGGGTTTCAGCCAGATCATTTATCAGATCAGCAGCTCAGAGCAGCGTTATCCAATGCTCAGAGTGAATTAAATACCCAAAATGAACGAGATTTCCAGGATGAGCTCAGCAATTTTGACTGGGCAGCACCCGCCCCAACTGCCTCGGAGCAGCCAACCCAACCCTACGAAACCTATCGCATTAGAGTTCCGCACCGCCAACACACCCTGTTTGGCATTCTGCTGAATGGCCAGTACTACAGCTTAGTGCGAACTCACAAAAGCCGAGAGAAAATCCTGCAGATTGCCGAAAACCTGCGGCAGCGAGGAGAAGAAGTCGTCATCACGCCCATCGAGGAACGCTACGCAGTCTGGCTGCTGCAGCCGGAAGCGTATTCTGAATTAGTGTCTTAGCCAACGTTAGCGTCTCAAAACAATGGCTCCCAAAAACCAGCCCCTAGCAGCCACCCTTAGCCCGATCGCTCCAACCTGAGACTAGCAACCCCAACCTGATTGATTACGTCTTGTTGATTACACAAAGAGTCTTGTCAACCAATCTTGTCAACCAACAATATGACGGCAGCAAGCAACACCCTGTAAGAATTTCTGAGATGACGAAGCTGGGATGATAAAGGCAGATGATACAGCCAACTAGACGTGCAAGTGGCAAAGCGATAAAGGCAGCAGGTATGGACGCAAATGAACTAGCACAGCGATATCAAATAGGTGAGAAAGACTTTAGCGGTGCGATGTTGAGCCGAGTCGATTTAAGTGGTGCAGATCTACGGCAAGTTGATTTGTGGAGTGCTGACTTGTCAGCAGCAAATCTCAGTGGTGCAGATCTGAGGGGCGCAGATTTAAGAGAAGCGATCCTGGAGTCCACAAACCTGGAGGGTGCAGATTTACGCCAAGCCGATCTCCGGGAGACCAATCTGGCACAGGCTGTCCTCCAGAATGCCAACTTGGCAGGCGCAATTTATGATGAAACCACCCAATTTCCAGACGGGTTTGACAGATCCACAGCTCAACTGTATTGGATTGCCCCAGGTACCACCCTTAGCGGTGCAGATCTCAGCGGTAAAGACTTAAGTGGCGTTGACCTGAGCCACGCTGATTTAAGCAAAGCCAACTTGGAGGGCGTCAACCTCTTTGGTGCCGATCTCAGCCATGCCAATCTCAGCCACGCCAATCTTAGCCACGCCGATCTGCTAGATGCCAACCTCGATCGCGCCAACCTGAATGGAGCCACGCTGCATCAGTCCAACCTGAGTCGCGCTAACTTACAACAGGCGAACCTGTTTGATGTCCGTTTAAGCTCTGCCAACCTCCAGGAAGCCGATCTGCAAGCTGCCCTCTGTAACCACAGCACTGAATTTCCACCAACGCTCGATCCAGCCGATTTAGGCGTTTATTGGATTGGGCCAGGCACCTCGCTCCAAAATGCCGAACTTAGCCAAATCAGCTTAGTGGGAGCTGACTTAAGTGGAGCCAATTTGTCCGGCGCAAATCTTTCAGGGGCTGATTTGTGGGGCGCAAACCTGAGCGAAGCCAATCTGTATGGTGCAGACCTGACAGGAGCTAACCTCTGGGGCGCTAGTCTGGTAGGCGCTAATTTAGATGCGGTGCTGCTCACGGGTGCAAACCTGTCTGAAGCCGATCTAACCGACACAATTTTGGCAGAGGCAGATTTAGCCGATTTGACCGGAGCCGTCCTGACAGAACTCCAACCCGGCCTCGATGAGACGCGCTCACCCCAGCCTAGCAATCGTTCCCAAGGAAATTGGAATGCCGATTTTATGGCTTAGAAAATCTGGGGTGGGATGAGTTAAGGGAATCGGTAATTGATAATTGCAGTAGCCTGACCCTCGATTCCCCGTTTCCCTTACTGCAAAAACTCTTCAGGTCTGGGTGGCGCATTCGTTTGGCGATCGCCAGGAAATTCCAAATCATAGGGATTCGGAGGCTCGTTGGGGATCAGGTAGCGGTAGCCCCAGCCATAGTTCACCTCATCCAATTGCGGCCGGGGTGGCGTTGTTTCACCCGTCGGTAGGGCGATCGCTAGCGTTTGATTGACCTGGGCATATCGTTGCCCTTCAGAGGTGCTGCGAACGGTGCCATTGGCTAAGCGCAGTCCTTGCTCTGCGAGCTGTTGCTCC
>DATNOY010000986.1:0-13714 GCA_036703495.1 Coleofasciculaceae cyanobacterium | reverse complement strand
AATGGGTAGTGATGAATGGATAGCCATCGACTGGAAATCAGTCGAGAAAATGGTCTATCGACTCCAAACCAGAATCTTCAAAGCCAAACGTCGTGGTGATACCAAACAGGTTCACAGACTCCAGAAACTACTGATGAAATCTCGTTCTGCTAAGCTTTTAGCAGTAAGGCGAGTGACACAGGATAACGCAGGCAAGAAAACCGCAGGCGTAGATGGGATTAAATCCTTGACCCCACTGCAACGGTTTGACCTTGCAAGTAACCTGTCCCTGACGGACAAATCTAAACCAACACGCCGGGTAATGATTCCAAAACCTGGCACAACGGAGAAGCGACCGTTAGGCATTCCCTGCATGACAGAAAGAACACGGCAAATGCTAGTAAAACTGGCATTAGAACCTGAGTGGGAGGTGATATTTGAGCCAAACACCTACGGGTTTAGAGCGGGAAGAGGCACTCATGATGCGATTGAGGCAATTTTCAATAGTATTCGGTACAAAAGCAAATATGTTTTAGATGCCGATATTACGAAATGCTTCGATAAAATCAACCAGACCGAGCTGTTAGCCAAGCTCAATACTTTCCCGACATTGACCAGGCAAATTAAAGCTTGGTTGAAATCAGGGGTAGTCATGGATGGCAAATTGTTTCCTACTGACGAGGGTACACCCCAAGGCGGCGTAGTTTCTCCACTACTCGCTTTGATTGCCCTACATGGATTAGAAACAGCGATTAGAGGATGCGTCAATCCAGGTAGAGCACAGCGAACGTTAACCGTTGTAATTTACGCTGATGACTTTGTTGTACTTCATCCATCGCTGGATGTCATCTGGAAGTGTAAGCAAGCAGCGGAAGACTGGCTCAAAGAGATGTCTCTAGAACTAAAGCCCAGCAAGACGTGTATCTCGCATACATTAACACCGCACGACGGAAAAGTTGGATTCGATTTTCTCGGATTTAACATCAGACAGCATCCAGTGGGTAAACACCAATCTGGCTGCAATGGCAGCGGTGCAAAGCTGGGTTTTAAGACTATCATCCAGCCTAGCAAGAAGAAGATTGCTGCCCATCTGGAAACAATAGGAAGCATTATAAAGAGTCATAAGAGCGCGCCACAAACGGCGTTAATCAGCAGACTCAATCCCGTGATTCGGGGCTGGTGCAACTATTACTCAACCGTGAGCAGTAAGAAAACTTTTAGCAACTGCAAAAACATTGTTTGGTCGCAGTTGCGAGCTTGGGCAAGATACAGAACCGGCAACTTTAGCTATCGAACCTTGAACAAATACTGGCATTACATTGGATATCGGTTGACATTCTCAACTAAAGATGGACTGAGGGTAACTACTCAGTTTTAAGTTCAGGAAAGACTGGACTGCCCATAAATAAACTCACCAACGCATCAAGAACGGGGATTCCTTGTTTTCTCAAGGTAGACAAATAACCCCGAATGCGGCAGAACTGGTTGGCACCCTCAACAGAGCGAAAACCACCCGAGATTTTCTGCTTCAATTTCATCATGCGTAAATCACGCTCTGCCTGATTGTTATCAAATGGAACCGTAAAGTCATGCATGAAGCCAAGCACCGCCGTCGGGTGGTTGAGGCGATGGAGTAAATTGCGTGGAGGCGATTGTTTGATCCGTCCACGAGATTTAACCAGAGGTGGCGGTGGCGGTGGATTAGCCGCAAATCCTTGTTCAAGAACCGCCCGGTAGCGGTGCTCAAATTCTACGATGAGTTCTGGAGCCAGGGTTGTTTGCCCCGTGGATTTGGCTATATCCACCTGCTGTTTAATCGTGCCCAACAACAGCAGCATTTGGAATGCCCAGGGTTGTTGGTAACGCTCGAAAATAAAGGTTAACTCTCGCAGATGATGGGCATTACACAAATAATGCTGACACTCCTGATAGTTGCCATAGCTCAACCAGCTATCATGCACCGCTTTGCCCTGAAATTGGGGCAAAATGTTCATCTCGTCGATGGCTGCTTTGCCTCGTTTAGGATGGACAAAGTAGTAGGTTAACCCATTGGTGCAAGCCACATGCAACCACCACAACTTGCCGTTGACGCACATCCCAGTTTCATCAAAGTGTTCTACTGTTGCCTGCTGTAAGGCAGTGGCAATCGCAGTGGTAATCGGTTCGAGTGCCTCAAAGCACTGCTCCCTGATGTTGTAGAGTGTCCCTTCTGACACGGTTGCTCCAAAGACCTCATCGAGCACCTCCACGGTGCGCCTTGATGGCAACAGTTGCCCCTCCATCAGATACACCATCACTCCTTTGAGCACAGATCCATACTGCACTGGATGACCTACCTCGGCGGGAAAGCTGCCCTGATTGTTCAACCCACACACCGGACAACACTTCACCTCAGCTCGATGCTCACTGACTTGCAACTCTAACGGCGGCAGGTCATGCACTTGGCGAATCACCACCCGTTCCACGGCTTCATCCACCAAGCAGGCTCCACAACCTCGACACTGCTCAACGGGGTGTTCTACCACCCAATCCACCGTCTCACTCCATTCCAGCGTTGTCCCCGGATGCTCTGTTTGTCCACCCTTGCGGCGCTCACCCTTGGGACGTAAACTTCTCGTTCGCTTGCCAAACCCATCCCCGGATGGCGGTTTGCTACTATTACGGCTATTTTTGCTTAACTGATTCTCTAAGACTTCCACCCGCGATTCTAGCAATTCCAACGCCTCTATCCGCTTGAGCAACCCTTCGACCAGCGCAATCACTGCCTCCTCTCCTTGGGCGTATACCGCACGGATCTCTTCTCGACTGAGCTTGGCTTGCACGGGTCGCTGATTCAATCGTTGACTCTCCCGGTTCAACTTGCTTGACCTTACTTTAGTCATCTTTTTACACAAGGACAAGAATCAACCTTATCTTTTAAGCTGAGTAGTTACCATCGTCCTTCATGGTTAATGTGACGCACTTTGGTTGGGTCGGCAAATAGTCCCGTTTCTTTGTCTAAAACCAGGGCATCTTCCTGCCAGCTATCCCAGAGTTTGTAGGTCAGTTCGACAAACTCATCGGCGCGATCGTAGCGATTTTCATGCTCCAGATGTGCCTCCAAGCCAAAGTTGTATGCCTCGCCAATATTGTGAGACGTAACCACATTCCAGGCAATTCGCCCATTGGAGAGGTGATCTAACGTGGCAAAGGCGCGTGCCAGTTCGTAGGGGTTGTAGTAGGTGGTCGATCGAGTAATGCCCAAACCAATATATTGAGTAACGGCTGCCATTGTTGCCACTACATAGGCTGGGTCGATGAGTACTGCTCCCTGCGTACCTCGCCGTAGCGTTTCTTCAATACTATTGCCATAGCGATGCGGCACTGCCAGCGCATCGGCAAAAAACACATAGTCAAACTTACCCCGTTCTAAAACTCGCCCTAAGTTCTGGTAAAACTCAGGACGCAAAAAGTTCAAGTCATTGCGGGGGTGTCGCCATTGCGGATGGCTATGAGTTAGTTGCGAAGCGATCAGGAAACCCGCAAGATGTAATTGCTTGCTCATTGAAAAACCTTGAGAGGGTAATGAAGG
Source organism: Coleofasciculaceae cyanobacterium (assembly GCA_036703495.1). Lineage (GTDB taxonomy): Bacteria > Cyanobacteriota > Cyanobacteriia > Elainellales > Elainellaceae > Drouetiella. The sequence goes on along the minus strand of DATNOY010000986.1, from coordinate 10,164 downwards.
GATAGAGAGCTGAATCGATCTAGAAAAGGCATCCAGAAGATATAAACCGCGTTATGCCTTAACCGGATGACGAATAGACCAATAATTAGTGATGTTGATGCCGCTTCTCAAAAACAGTTGATAGATAGGACAACGCCGTTCTGTTTCCTGGCGCAGTTGCTCAAACTGCTGATCAGAACTGTCTGTGTCTACAATCGCGTTGATTTCGATGCGTTCAAAATTAGCATTTCCTTCCAATGCACCACCCACCAGAATGGCAGTGTCCAGTTCTGCCTGAATGTCAAATTCAAAGCCATTGAGTTTCAGCCCTAAATCTTTGGCAACCAGTTGGGAAGTCACCTGGGAGCAAGAAATCAGAGAACTCAAAGCATAGGCGATCGGACTGGGATTTTCATCCTTACCACCAAATACCGGAGCCGCATCCACTCGAATCGTGTGGGTAGAGCCTTCCTGCTGAATAGTTTGAGCCACACCTGTACCGCTGGAATGCAGATGAAAAATTGCTACAGAAGGTTTGGGCTTAATCGTTGAAGGCATGAGTGAACCTTAAAAATAGGGTGGATAATCGCAAATTTGTACGTTGCTTTGGCACTATCGGAAGAACATTTTCAGAGGAACATTTAATGACGGGACACAAAGGACAGTAGGCTGTCGTAGTAGTTAATCCCTTGAGAAAATTCCACAAACACACAAGGTTCATCCCCAACTGTCCAGGCATCATGACCGGGCGGCAACAGCATGATGTCATTTTTGCCGAAGTCTTCGATCGAACCATCGTCCATTTGAATTCGCAAAACTCCTGACAATACCAGGGCTACATGCGGCAAAAGACAGCTGTCAGTTTGAGCGTAGTCTTTCAGATCCTGCGACCATTTTGCTCCAACATCAAACGTGACCCGTGTCACCACAACTCCGTCTAATTGAACCGATTGCTTTTTGATCTTTCCATGTACATCTGGCTTTACGGCATCCAGATTTGCCTTCTGCATGATTGCTAGCGCCATTCAGTCTGCTCCTGCTAACGGTACAACGAGTGATATTCCGGTTCAGCCTTTCAGCCAAATGCTATAGAGACCTTCCTTTGCAATGAAAATACTGACTGTGATGACAATCGATCACGCCACTCGTTCTAAAATCGGATGGCGGTTTGTTTCCAGTTGGCGCACTAAGGGAATTACCTTACGACCAAATTCCGGCAGTTCATCGCTAAAGTGTAGAAATGAACTTAGGATTAAATCCACACCAACTTCATAATACTGTCGGATACGATCGGCAATCAGTTCTGCCGATCCAATTAAGCCCGTCTTAAACCCATCATTGGGTTGCACGAGATCTTCAAATGAGGAGTTCTCCCACATGCCCACTTTTTCGCGGGTGGACTGTCCCGCATTCTTTGCCTGTTCAGCAAACCCCTCGATTAGTTTGGGATCGGCATGAGCAATAATGTCTTTCAGTTGGGCGCGGGCTTCTGCTTCTGTATCTCGCAGAATCACAAACCCATTCAGCCCAAATTTGACCTGGCGATTGTGTTGTCGGGCGATCGCCGAAATCTCCTCAATCTGCGCCTTGATATTGTCCACCGAATTTCCGTTCATAAAATACCAATCAGAATACCGACCTGCCATCCGCCGCGCAGCCTTAGAATTTCCCCCCTGGAAGATTTCGGGATGAGGTTTAGAGTCCGGTTGTGGTCGGAAGACAGCCCCATTGATGCGGAAGAAATCACCATTGAAATAAAACGGTTCTTCTGATGTCCATAATCCTTTGATCACCTGAATGAATTCTTCGGATTGGCGATAACGTTCGTCATGATCTAGCCAGGGACGATTGAAGTGACGATATTCTTCCTTCAACCAACCGCTAAGAATGTTGATCGCAAACCGACCATTGGAAGCAATGTCGATCGTGGCTCCCGTCTTCGCCACCATGGCGGGGTGCCATAGTCCAGTATGTACGGCGCTGATCACCTTCAGGCGTTGGGTGGCTCCGACCACTAAAGCCGTACTAGCCAGGGCATCATGCTGTCCATCTCCCGCTTCTAATGCCATAAATCGAGCAGGGGCGAGACTATAGTCAAACCCCAGTTCTTCCGCTGATTGTGCCAATTTAATGTTCGACTGAATATCCCAAGGTGTGCGCTGTGGGAGAGTACTGATTACATATCCCCCACTGATAATGGGCATCCAGTAGCCAAAGCGAATATCAACCATTTTTTACCTTGGATACAGCTTATTGGGGTTATGCGACTTGTTCTAACTCAGGGCGTCGATTAGCATTGAGTTGCCGCACCAGCGGAATCACTCTGCGACCAAACTCTGGCAATTCATCGGTGTAATGCAGGAAGGCACATAGAATCAGGTCTACACCCACCTCATAGTACTGTCGGATGCGATCGGCGATTAACTCCGGTGGTCCAAATAACTTTGTTTTGAAACCATCATTCGGCTGCACTAAATTGGCAAAATCCGAATCTGCCCACATGCCAATTTTTTCGCGAGTAGAAGCACCTGCTTGTTTCACCTGTTCCCCAAATGCATTGACAATTTTAGGATCGGCATTGGCAATGATTTCTCGCAGTTGATCATGAGCTTCTTCTTCAGTATCTCGCAAGATAACGAAGCCATTCAGACCAAACTTGACGGTTCTACCTTCGTGGCGGGCGATCGCCGAAATTTCATCAATCTGTTCCTTCACAACTTCCACCGAATTGCCATTCATGAAGTACCAATCAGAATGCTTCCCTGCCATCCGTCGTGCTGCTTTGGAGTTGCCACCCTGAAAAACCTCTGGGTGTGGCTTGGAAACAGGCCTGGGTTTTAACCATCCTTGATTGATACGGAAAAAATCGCCTTTGAATGTGAATTCATCCTGCGTCCACATCCCTTTGAGAACTTGAATAAATTCCTCCGATCGCCGATAGCGTTCATCATGATCCAGCCAGGGTTCACCAAAGGCACGGTACTCATCCTTGAACCAACCGCTAAGGATATTGATGGCAAATCGCCCGCCTGAATAGTTGTCGATCGTGGCACCCATTTTTGCCACCACTGCAGGATGCCATAGCCCGGTATGCACAGCACTGATTAATTTCAAGCGTTGAGTTTGGGCAGCCAACACAGCAGTACAGGTAATTGCCTCCTGCTGATATTCCCAACCGTGACTGGCAATAAATCGAGCAGGTGCTAAGCCGTAAGCAAACCCGAGATTTTCCGCTGTTTGAGCCAGTTTAGCGTTGTAATCCAGGCTCCAATCCGTCCGTTGAGGAATGTTACTAATCACGTAGCCACCGCTTCCCAAGGGCATCCAGTAGCCAAAGTGGATATCGACCATTGCGTTCATCTCCTATTGCAAAGAAGTTTAGATTAATCTAGAGAAATAGCTTCACCTATTACGGTATGAGGAGCTGATCGTCTTTTGACGACGGATTATCCAATGCCCCCGTTAGCGATCGCTGCTCTACCGCACGCTGTTTTAAGGCCCGTCGATACTTATGCACATCAATTTCCATCGACACGATCACCACAATCGGTCCAAGCAGACACAGCACAGGTCCACTATAAAGAAATAGCGCTGCCCAACCATAGGCAGAGATGATCAACGCCGAAACCACTACCAGCAGCAAGGAACCTACTATCAGCGCTTTGCCCGCCGTTTCACGCTTGTACTGAACATCCGTGTTGATATCAAACCCAATGTCATAAGTTTCAGAAGCGTAGTGCAATACCAGGTACATGCCCCGTAAGTAGAGAATTGAAATGATGATACCAATAGCGATCGCTAGAATGGTATCTGCTGAAAGTCCCTGTTGAGCTGCAGAACCCACTGGGCTTGGACTGGCAGCTTGTGCCACTTGAGATAATAAGATCAGAACAACGGCACTGGTTCCACAATAGATCCCTCGCTTTGCCCATTGTTCCAACTGGCGATTGATGATTCTACTTGTACCCATGTTCATGAGCCTTCCTTTTGGAATCTGTAACGTTACCTAAATGTCTTTACCTAAATGTCTTTCGCCTGTGCTAGGACTGCATAATCGAAGCGATCGCGATTCAAAGAACCAATAATTAGGGGAAGAACGGCACTCACAATAATCACAACAGACGTACTCACCAATTCACCGGGAAAAAAGACACGCGCAATCAATCCGGCGATGAGGGCAACGATTGTACCACTAGTAAAAGCAAGAGCGTTCATCTTGTCCCAGACAATGGAGAGAATCAATGGTACTAGCACCGCCCCTCGGATTACAGAAGTAACTAGGAGCAGTGTCACAAAATCAACACCTGAAAGAACCACTGCTACTGAAATCAGAATCGTGATCACCATCGATAGACGCGTCCAAAAAAAGAGCTTGCTATCTCGAATGTCAGGAAAAAAGCGATGAATCACATCCACTGCGGTAATAGCACTAACACCCGTCAGTGCTCCATCCACAGTCGAATAGCAGGCAGATAAAACAATGATCACGAACAGATAAATAACCCAATTCGGTAGTCCTAAATGGGAAATCAGAAAAGGAGCCAGGGCAGCAGAGTCATTGCCTAAATCCTTAACGACATCTACGTTTAAGGCAATACCCACTAGACCTAGAACACCCAAACAAAGGGCGATCGGATAATAAAGCGTTCCCCCCCAGAAGAAGGTTCGCCCTAGCTCATTCTCCCGCAAGCCCCAGGCCACATTCCAAAATTCCTGTCCCGCAACGGTTGCCGTAATTAACGCTAGGGTAAAAGTAATGCCAAAGTTGTCAAATGCATCGCGTCGCGTCACGGTCAGCAATCCTTCACCTTTTGCCGCCACAACCTGCCAGATAGCATCCACACCCCCAACATGACCAACCGATGCTAAAACCACGATGGCCGTTGGCACCATAATCAGCAAACACATTAAGGTAGACGTTGCCATGGATGCCCACAGCCCGCCCAAAACGATATAAACCAGTACCACGATCGATGAAATAACTGCAACCGCCCCTTCATTCATGCCAAAAATGGTGGACACTACCAGGGATGCCCCTTTCAAATTGACAATGACTGCCTGAAGAGTGCCAAATAGGATACCTGCAACAACGACAATCGTAGCTAGTTTAGATCCCTCATAGCGCAGGCTGACAAACTCGCTAATCGTGTAGCCATGTGGCATCAAAGATTTCAGCTTTCTGGCAAATGGCACTACCGCCACCACGGATAATCCGTTAGGTACAGTAAACCACCATAATCCTGACAACCCAAATGAGAAGGTCGTGGCGGCGGGCATCAAAATGCCCACCACCCATGTCCAGACAGAAAGTAACCCGGCAACTCCAAAGCCAAACCCCAGCTTGCGTCCTGCGATCACAAAATCGTGAGTATTTTTAACTAGCTTTGCCCGGGTAAAGTTCGCTAGAACCAGCATTGCTAGTCCCAATCCAATTAATGTCATCACCCCCTGCAAGGGACCTAATGGGTTCCCTGCTGTTAACTCAATTCCATGCATCCTAATACCTTCCCTTAAGAAAATTGCAATTGCTTGCTTGATAGGTTTCTGAACAGATGTAGCGTTTATTTAAGAAGCGGCGGGATGATAGGGCAATACTGCCTTACGCTTTTACCTTCCCAATCAGCACTCTTTTAAATTGAGGCATTCTGAGGATATGAACCCGGTCATACGGCTAAACTACTAAATTTTGATAGATTTACCGGAGTTACTAGCAGATAGCAGAGATACTACTGAATCAAAGAACTATAAGTCAAGTCTACTCATGACAATTTTGAGGAATAGTATTCCAACCGAGTTGCGAGTAGAAGGTGGAGACGTCACATCCCAGGTATAGTTCGATGCTTGTAATGCTTCCAATTGCGAAATGCCATCTGCGAAGAGGATAAAATTCATTTGGTAGTCTCCAGGTCGATCGGCAAACAAAATAGAGCCGATCGCCTCAGCCTGTTCTCCAGATTTAGGGGTTCTAGAAATGTACAGTTTATCCCCTGCTCTCAGGTTAATTTCCCGATTCTGACCGTCATAAAACCTAACTTTTACAAACAGTTTTTAAAGAGAACTTCTAAACCAGACCGAAGAATTTACTTTATTACTCCGGCAACATTTGAGAATACCTAAATTCTAAGGGCTTCATTGTGGGGTGCGAAGCGCACCCCACAATGAAGCCTATTAAATTACCGAGGTAATAGGTCGAAAGAGTAAGATACGGGCTGCTGCTCAAGATGCTTGATGTATCTACCTACTAAAAAATCATCGACTCCGAAATGGTAAAGGTTTCAGAGTAGATTGAGGAAAATACTGGGAAGACTCAGTAGAAAAGAGATAGCGTCTCGGCGATAAAAGAACAGGACATAAACAGCGACAGCCACTGCGAATATGATGCTGGTCAGGCGGACACTTGGAAACAAGCCGCAGAGGATGCCTGTAATCCAGAATAAAGCCTGGCAATGGTGCTGAGTCCGCTCCACCTTTATCAAACAAAGTAACTAGCAGTAAATTAGTGATGGTATGCTGCGGTTCTTTAGGTTGGTAACGTCGCGATCGGCAGGCACTGATTGCTTGACTTTTCAGCCCGGACTCTGTAACTATGCTAATACCAATTAAAATACTGTATATCTATCAATTTACCGTAGATTAAATTGTAAGCTAGCTCAAAGAGAGCTTGATAGAAGTAGCCTCAATTTTTAGTCTGTTCTTCCTCACTCCACTCAGACCCGTTAGGCTGAAAGACCTGTTTGAATAGCGGAGAGCAAGTATGGTCAATACGATTACTAACGATTCTTCGGATAAAACGCGACAGGAACAAGACAGCAGCCTGCCTGCCCATATCATTAGCAGCGATCGCGAAGCGATTGAAATTGCTCAGCAGTTGGCTGATGAATTTGCTCCCACATCGGCGGAACGCGATCGCCACCGCAGACTGCCCTATGCAGAGTTGAGAAAGCTATCGGCCAGCGGCTTACTGGGGATTACAGTTCCTAAAGAGTATGGCGGGGCTTACGTTTCCAATGTAACGCTGGCAAAGGTGATCCAGATTTTGTCTGAGGGAGACTCCAGTATCGGGCAAATCCCGCAGAATCACCTGTACATGGTAGAAGCAATCCGGCTGAGCGGTACAGAAGCGCAGAAGCGTCACTTCTTTGATCTAGTTTTGCGGGGGAAACAGTTTGGCAATGCTTTCTGTGAGGTCGGTACAAAGCGAGCAATAGACTTTAAGACTCGTGTGGTTCTGACCGATACTGGGTACCGGCTCAACGGTAAGAAATTCTATTCCACAGGCGCATTGTTTGCAGATGTTGTGCCTGTGGTTGCGCTTGATCAAGCGGATCAAACCGTCGTTGTGTTTGTTGATCGTCACACGCCCGGGCTGACCGTGATTGATGATTGGTCAAGCATGGGGCAGCGCACCACTGCCAGCGGCACAACGATCATTGAAAATGTGCCAGTAGAAGAATGGCAAATTCTGCGGCATTACCTCGCTTTTGAACAGCAAACTACCATGGGAGCGATCGCCCAAATTATTCATGCTGCAGTAGATGTGGGTATTGCTCAAGCCGCCTTAAAGGACACAATTAACTTTGTGCGTACCCAAACTCGTCCCTGGATAGATAGCGGTCTTGAGTATGCCTATGAAGAACCGCTGATTATTTACAGCGTCGGTGAAATGAAGATTAAGCTGCATGCAGCAGAAGCGTTATTGCAGCGGGCGGGTGAATTTATCGATCGAGCTCTGTTGGACGGTACGCAGTCTAGCGCAGTTGCAGCCTCGATCGCCGTTGCAGAGGCAAAAGCACTAGCTGACGAAACCTCCCTGCTGATTACCAACAAATTCTTTGAACTGAGCGGCACAAAATCAACGTTAGAGCCATTCAACTACAGTCGCCATTGGCGCAACGCTCGAACGCATACGCTCCATGATCCGGTGCGCTGGAAATATCATGGGATCGGAAACTATTACCTCAATGGTGTGAATCCGCCACGTCATGGTGCTTTCTAATCAGACTTCGCTCGTTAGATCACACTGCTAAAACCACACTGGTAACACCTACTGTTCTGTTAACTATTTGGGGAGACTTGTACGATGGTATCTGCACCTAGTCGAACAATTGATCCAATCGCCCTCGCAACTTCTTTATCTGCAGAATTTGCTGAAACGGCGATTCAACGGGATGCTAAAGGTGGAACACCCGTTTATGAACTGAATCGCCTGCGAGAAAGCAGCTTGCTCAAGCTCCTGATTCCGGAAGAGTATGGCGGGTTAGGTGGGAACTGGACAACGGCTTTGCAGGTTGTGCGAGAGATTGCCAAAGCCGATGGATCTTTGGGGCAACTGCTGGGTTACCACTATGTTAATCTGACAACAGCTCAGCTGTTTGGTACCCCCGCGCAGACGGTTCATTTCTACTCAGAAACGGCACGCAACAATTGGTATTGGGGTGATGCCGTCAATCCTCGCGATCCAGATTTAATCCTGACGCCGGAGGGCGAGAATTTCCGGCTAAACGGGGTCAAGAACTTTAGTACAGGCGCAAAAGGATCAAATATCATTGTCACAGCAGCCACTCGATCGGACGTAGGCAATATTCTCTTTGCGCCAATTCCCAGCGATCGAGAAGGAATTATCATCAACGATGATTGGGATTACATTGGGCAACGTCAAACGGATAGCGGTAGTGTTGAATTTCGCAACGTTCTGGTTCGTCGTGACGAAGTGCTGGGCGATGCCAATTCTACCGACCATCCTCAGACTTTTTCTACCCTCGTCAGCCCCTTAATTCAGGCTGTATTTGGCAACTTCTATCTAGGCATTGCTCTGGGTGCTCTGGAAGAGGCTAAGCAGTATACGCTTTCCACTACCCGCCCCTGGATCTTTTCTCCTGCTGAGCAAGCAACCCAAGATCCCTACATTATTGAGCAGTATGGCGATCTGTGGGTGAACCTACGGGCAACCATTAGCCATGCAGAGTATGTGTCATCGGTGCTGCAGGCGGCGTGGGAAAAAGGAGATCAGCTCACGGCTGCCGAACGAGGCGAAGTAGCTGTAACGATCGCTACGCTCAAAGTCTTAAGTACGCGAGTTGCTTTGGAAACTACCAGTAAAATTTTTGAGGTGACTGGAACTCGCGCAGCTGCCAGTAAATACCGGTTCGATCGCTTCTGGCGCAATGTCCGCACTCACACGTTGCATGATCCGGTGGCATACAAGGTGTATGAAGTGGGTAACTGGGTGTTGAATCAGCAAATTCCCATCTTCACGCTTTACACCTAACAAGGGATCTCTCAACTCAAACATTAAATGACTCTATCCACTGCGCTATCTATTGCTGCAAATTCCCCCCTGTCTCCCCAGAGCGGTGTGCGCTCGGCTAAAACCAGATTATCATTTGAAAGTCTCGATCCGGGAGACTTTCAAATGATAATCTGGACTTGACTCAGTTGAAAATTGCTATATCTCGTCCGAAATTAGACCAATTTCCTATGTCCTGTCGCAAATAATTTGAAACTGCTAGGGTTCAGGAGTCAGGTTTAATTTTTTCCTCTTTCAGATGAACCTGAAATTGAGGAGATGCGTAACTTTCAGGCAGGTAATCCGATGGAATTGTGGAATGATTACCATCTCGAATCGCAGAGAACCCTGGAGAGAGAATCTCAATGCCTGCCTCATTACAGCAATCCTGAATATTTTGATGTAATTCTGAGTAGATTGACGGCATTAAATCCGGGCGATCGGTATAGGCATTTAATTCGTAACTGACGTGATAGTCATTCAAGCTAGTTTGCAATACAAATGGGCTCGGCTCTAACAAAATTTTTGCGGTAGAAGTAGCCGCTTTAATTAACACCTGATGGATGCTGCGCCAGGGTGTATCGTAGCCTAGCGTCACCGTGGTATGCAGCAATAAGTGCCCACCAGCATCCCGAATCAAAGCGCTAAAGTTGATGACGTTACTGCTCAGCACAGTTGCATTGGGAATTGTGATTGCAACATTTTTAGGCGTCCGAATCCGCGTAACAAATAATGATTTCTCCACCACATCGCCAATGGCATCGTTAATCTGTACCCGATCGCCTATCCGAAAAGCCCGTGTATAGATCAAGATGACGCCAGAGATCATATTGGCAATTGCCGATGAAGATCCAAGCGTAAACAGTGCGCCCAGAAAAATGGAAATTCCTTGAAACGCA
>DATNOY010000985.1:0-14746 GCA_036703495.1 Coleofasciculaceae cyanobacterium | reverse complement strand
TGGTGGCGATGACTGAAAAGCTGATGGCCAAGAATGCGGAAGACCGCTATCAAAGTGCTGCCGGACTCAAGGCCGATCTGGAATTCTGCCGAGATCACGTCGCCAAAACCGGCCGCTTTCCAGAGGTGATTCCCGGACAACGCGATCGGGCAGGACAGCTCTTAATTCCTCAAAAGCTTTATGGGCGGGCCCAGGAAGTCACTGAGCTGTTGGCAGCCTTTGATCGGGTTGCTCATGCACCAGTCCCAGGCTGGATGCCCCACCGCAGTGAACTCATGCTGGTTTCGGGCTACTCCGGTATTGGTAAATCTTCGCTGGTTCATGAAGTCCATAAGCCGATTGTTCAACAACGGGGCTACTTTATTGCCGGTAAGTTTGACCAATTCAAACGCAACATTCCCTATGCTTCTTTGATCCAAGCGTTTCAATCTCTGATGCAGCAGTTGCTCAGCGAAAGTTCCACGCAACTCCAGCTTTGGCGAGAGAAGCTGTTGGCTGCTTTGGGAAGCAACGGACAGATTTTGGTGGATGTGATTCCTGAAGTAGAGCTAATTATTGGTCAACAGCCAGCTGTGCCAGAATTGGGCGCAACTGAGTCTCAAAATCGGTTTAATCAAGTTTTCCAATCTTTCATTCAGGTGTTCACCCAACCCGCACATCCCTTAGTGCTGTTTCTAGACGACTTGCAGTGGGCAGATTCGGCATCGCTGAAGCTGATTCAAGTGTTGATGACCAATCCGGATTGCCGACATCTATTGCTGATTGGGGCATATCGAGACAATGAGGTTAATTCGCTGCATCCGCTGATGAAAATGCTGGAGGAGATTCAGCAGACCGGTTCCATTATTCATCAGATTGTCCTACGACCGCTGGAACGAGAGCATGTTTATCAAATTGCGGTGGATACGTTGGTTGAGACAACCGATCGCCATCGGCTCCTAGAGGATTTTGCCACGCTCCTCTTTCACAAAACTCAGGGCAACCCTTTCTTTGTGACGCAACTGCTCAAGACGCTGTACCAGGAAAAACTGCTGACCTACAATTTTGCTCAAGGGTGCTGGCAATGGGATTTACCGACAATTCAGGCCACTGGGATTGCCGATAAGAGTGTCGTAGAGCTGATGGCTGGCAATATTGAAAAACTGCCGGTGGTGACGCAGACCGTCTTAAAGCTGGCAGCCTGTGTGGGCGATCGCTTCAACCTTAACGTGCTGGCAACCGTTAACGAAATGAGCTTGCTAGAGGTAGCTCAAGCCTTAGAGCCAGCCCTACAGGCGGGCTTGGTCTTGCCCCTGAATCAGGATTACAAAATTCCGCTGCTGCTCGCAGAAGCAGAGCTGACCTCACTGGGGTTTGACCAGAACCGGGTCGGCTATCGCTTTTTGCATGACCGCGTTCAGCAAGCCGCCTATTCTCTGATTCCAGAAGAGCAGAAGCAACCCGTGCACCTGAGAGTCGGACAATTGCTGCTGCACCGTACGCCACCCACTGAACTGGAATCCCATATTTTTGAGATCGTCAACTCTCTGAATATCGGCGTAGATCTCATTGATGCTCCGCTAGAGAGAATTCAGCTGGCTGAACTTAATCTGCTGGCTGGGCGAAAGGCCAAGGCATCAGCCGCCTATGAACCTGCTGTGAGCTACTTGAAACAAGGGATTGAGCTGTTAGCTGCAGACAGCTGGCAGCTCAATTATCCGCTGACGCTGACGCTCTATGCCGAAACCGCAGAAGCCGCCTATCTCAATACCCAGTATGACCTGTCGGAACAATTGGTGGATGAAATTGAGCAGCATGCCATTCATCCTCTCGATAAGGTGCAAGCTTATGAACTAAAAATCCAGTTCCATATGGCGCAGCTGCAGATGGGGAAAGCGATCGCCACCGGCATAGAAGCTCTATCCATGTTAGGGATTCCGATCGCCAGTCCGATCGATCGGATTCACCAATCCATTCATCTCCCCGAACTGGCCGACTTAGCGCAGCTGCCAGAAATGACCGATCCGACCAAACTGGCTGCCCTGCGGATTTTGAACACCGTCACAACGACTGCCTACCAGACGCAACCCGAAGTTTTTTACTGGATTGTGTTAACGCAGTTAGAACTGTGCAGGGAATATGGCTATTCGGCCTTGGCAGCCTTTGCTTACGCTGCCTATGCCTGGTTTTGTGGAACCATCAGAGCGGCGGATCAAGGCTATCAAGCTGGACGAATTGCTTTGCAGCTGCTCGATCGGTTTGATGCTAAAGCGATGAAATGTAGCATTGGGCAATTGTTTGAATGCTTTGTTAGACATCAAAAAGAACATGTTCGAGAAACCTTTGCACCCCTAGAAGACCTGATCCAGATTGGGCTAGAAACAGGAGATCTGGAATATGTGGGTTACTGTGCCATGAATTACAGTAATCACATCTTTTTCAGCGGTGCGCCGCTAGAAACTGTATATCAAACTCAATTGCAGCATCTTGAACTGCTGTTAAAACTCAAACAAGAATTTCAGATTTATTATGAACAGCTTTGGCAACAAGTGACGCTGAACCTGCAGGGAAAAGCGATCGATCCAGGCTGTTTAACCGGAGAAAGCTTTGATGAAACGGTGGTGCTACCTCACCTGCAAGCGGCTCAAAACCATCAATCTCTGTTTGCGTTTTACAGCGCTAAAACTATTCTGAATTATCTGCTGCAAAATTATGCCTCGGCAGTTGAATACGCTGAGTTAGCCCGACCCTACGCGGGTAGTGGCGCTGGTTTGATGTTATCTGCAGTCTATTGCTTTTATGATTCTTTGGCGCTGCTCTCTGAGCCTGATCCGTCTGAGAGCGAGAGACGTCGGGCTCTACAGACGGTGATCTCTAATCAGGAAATTCTGCACCAGTGGGCAACCTCTGCCCCGATGAATTATCAGCACAAATATGACTTGGTGTCCGCAGAATTGGCTCGGACGGAAGGTCGGCTGTATGAAGCCATGGACTACTACGATCGAGCGATTCAAGGCGCTAGTGAAAATGGCTACATTCAAGAAGCGGCTCTGGCCAACGAACGTGCTGCAGAATTTTATCTAGCTCAGGGCAAAAAACATATTGCGCAAGGCTACATGACGGATGCCTACTATGGCTATATTCAATGGGGCGCGATCGCCAAAGTGAATCATCTAGCAGAACGTTACCCTCATGTGATTCTGGCGCATCAGGAAGCAGCGACAATGGTGAATCGGGCTAAACTGCCTGCTGTCCACCCCACTCGTCCCACCCGCAGTACCTCTAGCCAAGCAGAAAGCCTCGATTTAACCACTGCTATGAAAGCAGCCGAGGCGATCGCCAGTGAACTACAGCTGGATCAGTTACTGCGACGCATCCTCCACATCATTTTGGAAAATGCGGGAGCTCAAAAAGGCTGCTTAATTCTGGATAAAGAGGGACAGCTGTTTGTTGAGGCGATCGATCATGACGCTAATCAATCCATTGTTTTAGAATCGACGCCTGTAGAAGTCAGTTTAGATGTACCGATCTCCATCATCAACTATGTTGCCAGAACGCAGCAACCTCGCGTGTTGATCAACGCCACACAGGAAGCCCTTTCGACGGCTGATCCTTATATCCAAAAGCATCAGCCGATTTCGGTTCTCTGTGCGCCGATTTCTTATCAACGCCGGTTTATCGGCATCATTTATTTAGAAAATAACCTGATTCCAGGTGCGTTCACAGATAAACGATTGGAGTTGCTAAAGCTGCTGACTGCACAGGCTGCGATCGCGTTAGAGAATGCCCGTCTCTATGCCCGCGAACAAGAAAAGTCTCAGCAGTTACAAAAGTCTTTTCAACAGCTGCAGCAAGCTCAGCTTCAGCTTGTGCAAAGTGAAAAGATGGCAACTTTAGGAAACCTGGTGGCTGGGGTGGCTCATGAAATCAATAATCCTCTGGGGTTTCTCAAAGGCAGTCTGGGCAATATGAAAGACTACACTCAATCTCTTTTAGAACACCTGGAACTGTATGAACGCAGTGCTCCACCTCTGCCAAATGTACAAGACCATGCAGAAGTGATTGACCTGGAGTTTATTAGCGCAGATTTACCGAAGCTGATTGGCTCTATGAAGGGAGCGATCGAACGCATCCGCAATATCAGCACCAGCCTACGAACATTTTCTAGAGGAGATACGGATCGTAAGGTTGCCTGTGATATTCATGCGGGAATTGATAGCACGTTACTCATTTTGAAGTATCGCTTGAAAGCTAATGAACATCGTCCTGAGATTGAAGTGATGACTCAATATGGAGAGATTCCATTGGTGGAATGCTTTTTGGGACAGCTCAATCAGGTCTTTATGAACATTCTGGCGAACGCGATCGATGCTTTAGATGAATTTAGCCAGAAACGCACTATGGAAGAGCTTAAAGCCCATCCTAATCGCATTATAATTACGACTTCACTGACTGAATCTCAACAAGTCTTAATCCAGATTCAGGATAATGGAGCAGGCATTCCAGAGAAAGTTAAGTCTCGAATTTTTGACCACCTGTTTACCACTAAAGGAGTCGGAAAAGGGACGGGACTGGGTCTATCCATTTCTCGGCAGATCGTTGAGGAAACCCACAACGGTAGATTGAGCTGCAATTCTCAAGTGGGGCAAGGCACAGAATTCGTGATTGCGCTGCCCATCAAGGATGCACTGCGCCCTTCTGCACCTGCTTCTATTTCCTCTTAAGCTTCTCCATTGCGTTCAACGCAAAATATGCTTGAAAGCCTTGCAGGACCTTCAAGCATATTTGGATTTTAGTGAAGCACAAAGCGCTACAGGTTTAAACTTTTAGCTTAGAGGGCTTGACGGGAAACGTGGTAATCAGGGTGCCATTCACCATAATTTTGATCTGCTGAGCTAATCGCAGTTCAGCGATCGGGGCTCTTAATAAATCAATGACATTAATTAACGCTTGAGCGGTTTCGTGATCCGTGCAGCGAATTTGGAACACTCCCCACCGCCTAGAGAGTTTACAGGTACGCAAGAACTGCAGTTGTTGGAGTTGCGATCGGTCTTCCCGGTAAAAGCTGAGGATAAGTTGTGTGAGTTGGGAATACCAGTTAATCATATTTAACGCTTAACCTCCAATACTTCAGCCAGCAAGTTCTCCATAGATAAACCCTCACCTCAGACAGCTGCCAATTCTTACTTTGTAGTAGAGCTGAGCGGCTGCTTCAGTTCAGTTTCTTCCATTGAAATGCAACGGCTGTCTTTCTAGCGCGATCTGCAAAAAGACTTAACTTGATGCATTAATTCTCAAAATCTTGGTGAATAGGCATGCATCAATTTGCTGTCTTGAATAGATGGTGTTTCACATTACGTTGTTAATTTTTTTGAAAGGTGTATGGAGCGCACCTTCAAAAAAATTAACAGCAAATTCAGAACATTACTTCTTAAATCTTGCTAAGAATTAAATCTTGCTAAGAATTAAATGTTGTCAGGAATGAGGGCGAGGGTGAGTGCTGCGGCTGCCGCTGCGGCTGCGATCGTCCGAATGTGGTTCCAGAACGTCCAGTTGTCCAGGTAACTCGCCCATAGGTTTGCACCGTCCGTGCTGTCCGGCTGGACACCCGCCAGCGCAGCGTTCAGCGGCACATTGAAGACCAGGGTCACTAGAACAGCGCCGACGAGATAGAGCAGGCTGCCGAGGAGCAGGTAGGCAGCACCAGGTTGATGCCACCGGAACAGAGAGGAAATCGCCAGGAAGATGCAAACGGTAGCCGTTCCTAAGAACGCAACCATAAACCACGGATTGATGACCGTGATATTGATGGATTGCATGGCGGCAATCCCCTGTGCTGGCTGGAGACGGGCAAGAGCAGCCATTACGAAGGTCGAGAAGGCAAAGAAAATGCCGGCGACCAGCCCACAGCCTAGAGCTGCAAAAAGCTTCAAGACGAAATAATGTTGAGCAATCAGATATTTCAGCATCGCTTTATCCTCCTACCAGTTGAGCGACTTGGCTCCGAGCGGCCGCGATCGATTGAGCGAAACTTGCGCCTCCCAATTCATCGTTTTCCACCTGAATAAAGGTGATGTCGGTGATGCCCATAAAGCCAAAGATTGTTCTTAAATATGGGTCTTGATAGTTCAGCTTCTCGTTGCACTCACCCGATCCAAACCCAGACCCGCCACGGGTGGCGATGATAAACATTTTCTTACCCAACACGAGGGGTTTGTAAGGGTTAGCCGCATTCTCTGGCTCAAACGCAACGGTTCGTCCAATCCGCACAATTTGGTCGATATAGGCTTTGAACGTACTGGGAATGCTGAAATTGTACATAGGAACGCCAATTACATAGATATCAGCAGCCAACAGTTCGTCCACAAGCTGATCGCTGATGCGAAGCGCCTCCCACATCTCAGCAGTTCGCTGTTCGGGTGGCGTGAAGACAGCAGCAATTAAGGGTTCATCGACATGAGGAACCGGATTACGACCGACATCTCGATAGGTGACGACATCAGCCGGATGAGCCTGCTGCCAAGCCTCAACAAATTCCTGGGTAAGTTTGCGCGAGTGCGATCGCTCACCCCGGGGACTGGAATCAATCTGTAACAAATGTGCCATAGTTCCTCCTGATTCATCACCATTTCAGCTTAGGCAAAGGTCGCTTGCTCAGCTATCGGATTCCTGTGTCACTGTCAAAATCTTGCGGTCAATTTTCAGGAGGCTGGGCAGGGGACTAAAACCAGATTATTTTTGGAAACGGTGCAGAGCTAGGCTGGCAAAAATAATCTGATCTTAGTTGAGCGCAAAGCGCTATAAAAAAGCGCTATAAAAGTGAATACAATCGGAATGCGATGAATTGGGTATGTATGATGCAGACGACCCTCCCCCAGCAGCCAGAGCCCACCTGCTTGCCCATTTTGTCTAGCCAAAACCAGGGTTGGGAAAATATTGTAGTCGAGCAATTCCAACCGCCTGCGGGAGAAGCAAGCTGTTCCTGCAGCGATGAACACACCATTTCTCTGTCTCTTGCCCCCCGTCCTGTGCGCATGCTGCAAATCACAGGCGGCAAGACCTATGCAGGACTATACGGAAAAGGAGATATTTGTATTACGCCTGCCAAGGTGCCGTTTTTTGCCCGTTGGGATAGAGACGATGATTACTTGCAGATTCGCATTGCTTCTCGTTTTATCCAGAGCGTTGCCCGAGAGACTCTTGCTACTGATCCCGATCGCCTGGAATTAATTCCTGAATTTCGCACCCGCGATTCCCACATTGAATCGATCGGCAAGCTGCTTCTAGCTGAGCTACAGCAAGAAAATTTAGGCGGCAGGCTGTACATTGAGTCCCTTGCTAATGTGTTGGCAGTGCATTTGTTGAGACAATATGCGGCTCCCCAACTTCGCCTTGCCAGCTATGAAGGGGGATTACCAGAGCGCCAACTGCTGCAAGTCCTGGAATACATCAGCGAACATCTGAGTCAAGAGATTAAGCTGGCAGATTTGGCAGCCTTACTAGACATGAGTCAATTTCATTTCAGCCATTTGTTTAAGCAGTCAGTAGGAACGGCTCCTTATCAATACTTGCTGCAGCAACGGGTAGAACGGGCAAAGCAGTTATTGAAACAAACAGACCAATCGATTATGGATATTGCCTTCCAGTGTGGATTTAGCAGCCACAGCCATTTGAGCAAACAGTTTCGACAATTGACTGGCATGACTCCCAAAGCCTATAGAACCGAGTGAACCACAAGGGCATCTTGCTTAAATCCAAGGCTTGGCTCAAGAAAGTTGACAGCCCTCGCAACCCCGAAACAGCCATCTTGGCTGCCAGGCAAGGTGTGGTCTATGCTAACAAAGATGAACTGCTATCTGGGCAACAAAAGCCGTAACCCGAATTGACCTTTCAGCACTGAAGGGGAGGGGGTTGGGGCAGTGTCGTTCGACTGAGCGCTCACGCCAAAGCCCCCACGCAGAGGGGAACCCCTGCACCCGTTCAATCAAACATGACAGACCACTAGCTCAAATTTTTCTAGATGAAAACTGCATTAATTACAGGCGGCAACTCTGGTATTGGCAAAGCGACAGCACTGCTGTTTGCTGAGCGGGGCTATCAGGTGGCGATCGCGGCTCGACGCCAAGACCAGTCTGAGCAAGTCACCCAGGCGATCGCGGCAGCGGGGGGCAATGCGCTGGCGATCGCGGCGGATGTTTCTGTCGCTGTTGAGGTCGATCGCCTGGTAGAGACGGTTCTTTCAACCTGGGGACAAATTGATGTCTTGATCCACGCTGCCGGAATTGCCCACGCTGGCACCATTTTGGAGACAGAGGAAGCGCTGTGGGATGAGACGATCGATATCAACCTGAAGGGCACCTATTTGGTCAATCGCCGTGTGCTTCAGTCGATGATTCACCGGGGGCAAGGGTCAATCGTCAACGTCGCCTCTGATGCCGGGATTACCGGAGGACGCAATCTCGCGGCCTACTGCGCTTCCAAAGGCGGAGTTGTATTGCTTACCAAGGCTATGGCGCTCGATCATGCCCGCCAAGGGATTCGGATCAATGCCCTTTGTCCTGGCCCTGTTGCAACGCCGATGACCGAGGCCATGTCAGCGGAGGAAATGGATCTCTGGAAGTCGATGCTGCCGATCCAGCGGTTTGCCTCAGCGGCAGAAGTGGCAGAAGCGGCCTATTTCCTGGCGCATGCAGAATATGCGACGGGCAGTTGTCTGTCGATCGATGGCGGCAATACGGCAGGCGGCGTGATCTAGGTTCCTGGGGCTATGTAGTTTCTACCAATGTAGTTTCTACCAATGTAGTTTCTGCTGATGGTTGATGGAGGATAGATTGCACATTCATCTGGACGGTTGTGTAGCGATCGCCTGCTATATCCTCTTGTGGAAATACCGCTGCTATCTGCGCTAAATCTTCCGCAGTCAGCGTTATATGGGTGGCGGCGGCATTTTCTTCCACATAGCTGCGCCGTTTGGTCCCAGGAATTGGGACGATGGTTTCTCCCTGAGCCAGGAGCCAGGCCAGCGCCAGTTGTCCTGGTGTGACTCCCTTTTGGGTAGCTAGCTGCTTGACGCGATCGACCAACTGGAGGTTTTTGTAAAAGTTGTCGCCCTGAAACCGGGGAAGGCTTCGGCGAAAATCATCTGCTGCTAAATCGTCAGGGCTGGTTATTGCTCCTGAAAGGAATCCTCGTCCCATCGGGCTATAGGGAACTAGCCCGATGCCTAACTCCTGCAAGGTGGGAATAATCTCGCGTTCGGGGTCACGGCTCCAGAGCGAATATTCCGTCTGCACCGCACTGATGGGATGTATAGCATGGGCGCGACGAATCTCAGCTGCAGAGGCTTCAGATAACCCCAAATAACGAACTTTGCCCTGTTGCACCAGTTCTGCCATTGCGCCCACCGTCTCCTCGATCGGCACATTGGGATCAACCCGATGCTGATAGTACAGGTCGATGTGATCTACGCCTAAGTGTTGCAAT
Organism: Coleofasciculaceae cyanobacterium; assembly: GCA_036703495.1. Lineage (GTDB taxonomy): Bacteria > Cyanobacteriota > Cyanobacteriia > Elainellales > Elainellaceae > Drouetiella. Next base: position 5,284 of record DATNOY010000985.1, on the reverse strand, counting down.
GAGGTATCGCAAGCTTGGTGGACATACTCCGGTCTGCCATTGACCAGGAGTTGATAATTTTCCCCAAATGCCGCAATCCCAAACTTGGTTGCTAAGATGATTTGATCGCTGCGATTGGCGATCGCTCGACCCAGCAATTGTTCGTTAGCGCCTGCCCCATAGGCATCAGCCGTGTCAAACAGAGTGATGCCTAGCTCAATTGCTCGATGAATCGTAGCGATCGCCTCTTGCTGATCAGCCGCACCATAGGCGATGGACATGCCCATGCAGCCCAGCCCCAGTTGAGACACAACCAATCCTTGGGTGCCTAATCTTCGTGTTTTCATCATCAATCTCCTGAGTTATAGAGTGGCTTGGGAAACTCCTGCGGATCTAGATTGGTGAAGCAGTTGAGACAGTCTTTCCACTTGCGCCGGAGCAATCTTTTCTGCCTGACAAAACTGCTCCCAGGCAAGGCACAACATCCGATCATCGGGCGGTGTTACGAAGGTGGGATCGGTGTGCGCCCGCTGCTCCAATTCTGTGTAGAAGCGAATTTTTTGTTGAATCGCCGCTAGATTTTGTTGGAGTTCTTGAATATGTTGCTCAACGTTGCGCTGATGTGCCTCCAGAATGGCTTTGCGATCGCCAATGGACTCCGGATGATCCTGAAGCAAGTTGGCAAACTGCTGCATTTGACGAATCGGCATGCCAGTCGATCGCAGTCGGGTGAGAAATTCAATGCGGAGTACATCAGTGGTGGCATAACGGCGATGCCCATTGGTAGCCCGGTTCACCGGTTCCAGCAAACCATTGCGCTCGTAATAGCGGAGGGTGTGGACACTCAGCCCGGTCTTTGCTGCCACCTGTTGAATCGTTAGTTCGGTTTCCATAGCCCTACCCTAAATCTTCGAGCGCACTCTAAGTCAAGCAGTTTGGCAAAGAACTTTTTCTTAAACAAGCTCTAAAATTCGCAGTAAAGTCTCAAAGCGGTAACGTAACCGTAAAGGTGGTTCCTACGTTCAGTTTGCTATCTACCTGAACTTGTCCCTGGTGTAAATCTACAAAACGCTTGACAATGTTTAATCCCAATCCTGTACCTGGAATATTGCTGACGTTTTTGCCCCGATGGAAAGGCTCAAAGAGGTGTGGTAAATCTTCTGGGGGGATGCCCATACCGCGATCGCGGATACAGAAAACAACCTGTTTGTGAGGAGCGGAGTGTTTGTGACGAGTGGAAAGTTGCAGCGTAATGGGGCTATGGCGATCGCGAGCATAACGAATTGAGTTGGAAAGAATATTGATCAGAATCGATCGCAGCAGTTTTTCATCTAGTTTGGCAACCAGGGAACGACGACGGCTGAGAATAGTAATCTGCTCCCGGCCAGGCTGTAGTTCTGCAGCAAGGGTATGACAGAACTGCACGAGTTCAATGGGGGTCGGTTGCATGATTAACTTCTGCGCTTCAATCTTGCCAATGACCAAAATATCGTCAATCATCTGGGCCATGCGTTCTACATCGGTTTTCACCCCCTTGAGATACGCTCGGCGGTGGTCGGGGGAAAGCTGGGCATCATAGCGTTCTAATGAAGATGCCGCCAGCAGGATATTGTTGAGCGGATTGCGAAACTCATGACAGACCATCGACACAAAGCGAGATTTAAGTTCACTGAGTTCCTGAAGCTGTTGATTGGCCTGCTGTAGCTCTGCTGTCCGCTCCCCGATTTTTATCTCCAAATCTTCATTCGTCCGTTGTAAAACCGCCTCCGCCCATTTGCGCTGAGTGATATCTTGGAATGCCACCACCGTTCCAATCAAATGCCCTTGCTCATCGTGCATGGGGGTGCTGATATATTCCACGGGGAAGGATGTTCCATCTTTGCGCCAGAACACTTCAGTATTGGCCCGATGAACCCGACCATCCCGGAACGCTGCATAAATTGGGCATTCCTGCACAGGATAAGGATGACCATCGGGTCTTGAGTGGTGCATTACCGCATGCATAGACTTGCCAATCAGTTCTTCAACCGGCCAGCCAATCATGCTGGCGGCCGCCGGATTGACAAAGGTGGTTTTACCTTCCAGATCCAGCCCATAGACTCCTTCTCCCACAGAGTTCAGAATCAATTCATGCTGACGACGCAAGGTTTCTAAATTAGGTTCAGTCGGCAGATGGGATCTTGTCAGAGAAGGTTTGGTTGGATTGGTCGGATGTGACCCGGAGTTCTGCTGCATGAAGTCTAGGACTGCTGGCATGTAGCGATCGATAACAGTCTGTATTCTATTACACTACCCAGGCAGTGCGGTGCAGTTAGAAACGTATGGTAGCTAGATCAGAATTTACCTGCAGTGCGAGCGTCTCGCTCGCGTCACGGGCAAGATGCCCGCACTACAAAGGTAATTTAATTGCTGGAAATCTCCTTAGTCCAGCGCAAAGCGCCATACAGTGAGCAACCCGAGTGTGAATCAGACCGCTATGACAAAAGTTTTGGTGATTGAAGATGAGGCGCAGACTCGCAGCATCTTCATGAAGTGCCTAGCGTTTGAAGGATTTTGGGCGATCGAAGCTGAAAATGGTGCGATCGGGCTGAAATTAGCGCAAACGCATTTGCCTCATCTGATTGTCTGTGACATTCTCATGCCTGATATGGATGGCTATGAGGTACTATCAGCGCTGCGTCAGCATCCTACAACGGCGGCGATTCCGTTGATTTTTTTGACTGCAAAGGTAACCATGTCTGACCTGCGCCAGGGAATGGAACTGGGTGCAGATGATTACCTGACTAAGCCTTGCAGTATTGAACAATTTTTGTCTGCCATCACCACTCGTCTAGAACGGCAACATCTGCTGCGACAGTATTTCAGCAGATCTTTGCCGCCCAGCCGCCCAGCCGACACCGCACCCTCGCCAGACTGGATATTTCCAGATTGCCCCCGCCTGTCGGCAGTTTTTGCTTTTATTGAAGCGAACTATCACCAGTCGATTCGTTTAAGCGATGTGGCCCAAGCTGTCGGGTATTCTCCTGCCTATTTGACCCACCTGGTGCAAGAGTTAACCGGACATAGCATTAAACGCTGGATTACTGAGCGGCGCTTGTCGCAAGCCCGGCAGTTGTTACGAGAGACTGACCAACCCGTGAAGCAAATTGCCGAAGCGATTGGCTACGCAGATGTCGGCTATTTTACCCGGCAGTTTCGGCAGTGGCATGGCGATCCCCCGCAGGTTTGGCGCAATTCAACCCGTCTTCGCTCGGCATAGTCCAATCCAGGTAGCCCGCTCAGCCCGATCGCCATAGCTCGTCTAAGAGCGAAAGAAAATCCTAGTTTGGCAAAAACCAGTCCAATGCGATCGCCGCTGCTGTTCTGATAAGGTGCAAAGCAGTCAGAGCAGTAAGCCGCTGATTAAGCCGCTGATGTTGTAGCGTTACCTGATCACCCTTTTTCTCAAGGAGCTAATCATGTCAGATGTTGAAATGCCAGCCATTACCTCGAAGCTCCTGGAAGCCAAAACAGCGAAAGGGCTAACTTTTACCGATTTGGAACAGCTAATCGGCCGGGATGAGGTTTGGATTGCTTCGGTGTTTTACCGCCAAGCCAGCGCTTCGGCAGATGAAGCCAGTAAACTCCTGAATGCCTTAGGGCTGAGCCAGGAGCTAGTGCCTGAACTGACCTCGTATCCTGTGAAAGGTTTGGGGCCAATTGTACCGACTGATCCGTTGATCTACCGCTTCTATGAAATTATGCAGGTCTATGGCATGCCCATGAAAGAAATTATTCATGAGAAGTTTGGCGACGGCATTATGAGCGCGATCGACTTCACGTTAGACATTGAAAAAGAAGTGGATCCCAAGGGCGATCGGGTGAAAGTGACGATGAATGGCAAGTTTTTGTCCTACAAAAAATGGTAGCCTGCAGCCTGATGGATCTAATCCGCAATCCTTGACAGTAACCATGGAAATGAAACCCCCCTTACCGCCTTTTACTCTGGAAACGGCTAAAGCTAAAGTTCAGGCCGCAGAAGATGCATGGAACACGCGCAATCCCGAAAAAGTGGCTTTAGCTTACACAGAAGATTCCCAATGGCGTAATCGAGCTGAGTTTTTAACGGGACGGGAAGAAATTAAAGCGTTCCTGGAACGGAAGTGGGCCAAGGAACTGGATTATCGCTTAAAAAAGAGACTTTGGAGCTTTACTGACAATCGGATCTCAGTTTGTTTTGAATACGAATGGCACGATGACTCGGGGTACTGGTATCGGGCTTATGGCAATGAACAGTGGGAATTTGCTGAAAACGGTCTGATGAGAAGGCGAGAAGCCAGCATCAATGATCTGCCTATCCTAGAAGCTGATCGAAAGTTTCGCTGGGAACGCCCAGCTTAATCGCAGGTTAAGCCTGAGGGACAGAAGCAGCACTGCCAACAGCAATAGAGGCTGACTCTAAAACCGGACGAGGGTCGGCTTCCGACTCACTTCGCGATCGCTGCGTTTTGATCAGCGATACTTGCGTGGTCAGGAGAAAGCTGGTAAAACTCGCAATCACGATCACGGGCACCATTGAGGTATCGGCAATGACGCTGAGGATCACAGTGGTGCTGATCGGGGTTTTTGTAATGGCCACATTCACAGCTGCCATTAAGCAGACCATGCTAATCGTGGGATGGATTTGCGGGAAGCCCAGGGCGATCGCCAATCCCACGGCTGCTCCAATATAAAACAGCGGAAAAATGAATCCTCCTCGAAACCCGCAATGCAGGGTACAGCTGATGGCTAGCATTTTTGCTAAGCCAATCAGCAGCAGCAGCGTAATGCCGTAGGTGGCTCCCTGCTCAATGATCAGGTCAATCTGCTTCTCGCCAAAAAACAGGGTTTGGGGAAAGACGATCGCAATCAGCCCGATCGCCAACCCGCCTAACGTGGCCAACAAAATTGTCTGATGATGCAGCGGCTCGGTTAGATAGCCGACCACCCGGAAGATTAAAACAAACAGCAGGGCAACAGCGGCTCCGACGATTCCCAAAATGGCTCCTTCCAGGAGATGGGTCAAGGTCAGGGGCGGAATAGACTCAAAGCGATACATGCCGCCAATGGACAGCCCGGTGCTGCAGCGAAAGACCGTAAAGCTCAAAATGGCCGACAGCACGGCCGGGATGAGCGCTTCGTAGTATTCCAAACCCCGCCGATGGGGAAGTTCTAGGGCAAATAAGGCTCCGCCCAGCGGGGCTCCAAAAAAGGCTCCTAGCGCTGCGCTCATGCCGCAAAACGTGAGAATGCGAACGGTGGGTAATGCCAGATTGAGCTGGCTGCC
>DATNOY010000984.1:0-2381 GCA_036703495.1 Coleofasciculaceae cyanobacterium | reverse complement strand
AGGGTAGCCACTGCGCGGCACAGCTGAGCAGCTGCTGCCCGACTGGCTGCAGATCTGCCGTTTCTAAGTGGCGACTGGCAAACTCAGCCGAACTCTGAGCCACAATCACAGGCTGGGGAGAATCGGCATGTTTGCTTGTCTCTAGCCCCAGCCAAGCCAAGTCGGCTGAGCCAGAAACCGTCATGGACTGCCAGGGAAACTCAGAGATCTGGGCTTGATAGTCTATGGGATAGGTAGCGATCGCCGTGATGCACGCCTCAAACTCAACCGATCGCACCGCCGACCGCAGTTCGTCCGGCAGTTCGGACAGGGGTTCCAGCAAAGTCAAGGCTTGAGGAGCAGGAATGGCCAGGACTACCGCTTTGGCCGTGATTAGCGCTGCCTGTTCCGGTGCAGCTTCCAGCGTCAAGTTCCAGGTTTGATCTGATGTGGGAGCGATGGACTGCACACGCTGACCTCGCTTGATGTCTAGCCCGGTTGCCAGAAACTTAGCAATGGCGGTAATGCCATCGGCTGCTACATAGCGCGTGGGGTGAGCTGCGGCTTGCAGTGAACCGTCTGGACTTAATTGGTAGGGAACATTGCCCCAGATCTGCAAAACCTGCCGTTCTAGCAAGGTTTGGGCGATCGCCTGCGAAAAGTCGCCCTGATCTTCCAAACACCGCACCCCATGATCGGCCCAGGTGCCAGGTAGCCGTCGGGTAGCCATCCTACCGCCCACCCCCCGCGACTTTTCCAAAACCATTACCCGATAGCCCAACTGCCGCAGCCGCTGCCCGCAGACTAATCCAGCTAACCCGGCCCCAACCACCGCTATATCAGCCATTGCCCGATCTATCATTCTTTCTCTCCCGACACCTTGACACATTCAGTAGAATATTCAAATTGGGGCATGATTTTAATGCGGTGGAGGGCTGTGTCTTGGACGAGTTAAGAGTAGCACTTGAATTAGCAACGGATGAAGAATTACAGGCATTAACCGATATTTTATTCCGTCGCAAATTCAATCCCCTGGACTATGTCTGTACACCGGAACCCATTGAGGTGCAAAGCCAGGATCGGGAACTTTGGGTGGATTCGATTGAAGAACGATTCCGGTTTTTGGCAGCCGATGGGGTCAGCGTTTTGTGCGGCAAAACGCATCAAATCAGCTATCGTCAGGTTTTAGTCAGGGTGTGCCGGTATCTCAAAATCCCCTATGCCTCGGACTACTCGGCTGAAGATTTAGAAGCCGAAATTTTCTTGCATCTGCTGAATCGGGCCTGGAAGCAACTCCCGGCTGCCGAACGGCGATCGCTCTCAGGCAGCCTGCAGCAGGCGATGTCGGAGTCTCAGCTGTCTCGGCAACTGCCCGCTGCGCCCCATCATGATCCGGTGAGTGTTTTGCTGAAGGGGGGCGGTGCTTTAGCCATGACTTCGGTGATTCGTCCGTTGATGTTGCAGCTTGTGGCTCGGCAGTTTGCCTTTCACGCAGCGGCTTACCAGGTGGCCAAAGAGGTGGTTTTGCAAGGTGGTGCAACGGTGGCCGTACAAATTCAAAGCCAGGCCGCTTTGCAAACGGCGGGGCGGGCAATGGCGGTAAGTGCTGCCCGGTATGGTGCTGCCCGTAGCGCCTTTGCGGTGCTGGGGCCCGCTATGTGGGTATGGTTTTTTACAGACTTGGGCTGGCGCGCCATTGCCACCAATTATGGTCGGGTGATTCCGGTTATCTTTACGCTGGCGCAAATTCGTCTAACGCGGACAGACTTGGACTACTGCTTTGAAACTGCCTGAGGAGCCCACAACCTAAGGGACTCAGAAAGCGGCTAAAGCTGAAGTCATCCGAAAGCCTCAATTAAGGGTGTGACTGCGGGGGAGTTGATGATTAAGAATCAGACAACGCAGACTTACGAACCAACCTACTATGACTTGCTGAGTTTGCATCCCTCTGCATCGGTGCAGCAAATTCGGCAGGCCTATCGGGATCTGAGCAAGCTCTATCATCCTGATACAACCAGCCTGGCTGCAGCGATCGCCACTGCCAAATTTCAGCAGGTGAATGAGGCGTATGCCACTCTCAGCAATCCAGAGCGAAGGCTCGCCTACGATTTGAAGATTGGCTACTCTCGCTATTCGGTGATTCAACCCCCGCGCGATCTGAATCGGCCCGTGTCGGAAGCTCGCAAATACCGCTCGGCAGCCTACCTCGATCCAACCGATCGCCCGCTGTCGTCCGGTGAGCTGTTTGCGCTGTTTATTCTAGGACTCACCTTCCTTGGCTGTATTGCCTTAGCGATCGGCATAGGCATTGCTCGAGGTGAAATCACCCTGTAAGTCGCCATAAATCATTAAAATAAATGAAGCTCTTGTCGCTTATGATGTTCACGGGTTGATTCTCGCTA
>DATNOY010000983.1:0-3382 GCA_036703495.1 Coleofasciculaceae cyanobacterium | reverse complement strand
CGTCGCTGTGGCGGGCACCCCCCTCCAGGAGCAGCCGCCTATCGATCCGTTGGATCTAGTTCGCATGTGTGCCACTGCCCGAATTCTCATGCCTCAAGCCAGGGTGCGGCTCAGCGCCGGACGTACTAGCTTAAGCCGCGAGGCGCAGGTTTTGTGCTTCATGGCAGGCGCAAATTCGATCTTCTATGGCGAGAAACTGCTGACAACGGGCAACCCCGATCGCGATGCCGATCGGCAATTGCTGGAGGACATTGGCGCGATCGTCAGTTCACAGCCTTAGTTCACCATGCTGGCGTTGCTGAACCCCAGGATGATTTGCCTTCATCCCCCTTCTCCCCAGGAGGAAGGGAGCCAAAAATCTTGTCCTCTCGCCTCACGGAGAGGGCTAGGGTGTAGCTGGCTTCCCGTAGGGTAGGTGAATTTTGCTGTTCGTCCTTCAATTCAGCAACGTCTCAAAAAATCCTCTGGTTTAAGTTGAGCACGAAAGATTAATGACGTTGCTCCCGCTGATCGCCGGTCTCCTAGCACTGGTTAATATAGGCTCAGTATTTACCTCAGTTCTGCGTCTCACCACCATCTCTGTAAGGCGCAATTTTCACGGATAGCCGTTGCCCAACGAAGCGAGAACGGGGACTGGCGTGACCTTGGCTGAGGGTGGGGGCTGATCGCTGTTCAGCTCTATGGCGGTAGCCATAGCCATACTGATGAAAATAGAAAAGCCGATATTAGCGCGGTTCAGAGAAAAAATCTGTAGGATTACCGTGCTCTAGTCAATCTCCCAATCAGATGCTCTACAAAAATACCGAGAAATACCGAGAGAGCTCTACGACAGCAATGTTTAGATTGGCAGTAATTCAACCATCCTTTTAGCTCAATAGTTTCTCCAATACAGCGATGCACCCTTGTTACTTAGCAAAGGGACATTTTTGCTGACTGCTTCTCTATCTCATCCTCTGGTTTAGCTTCTGGTTTATTTTTTAGCATTCACTCACTTGGAACCAATTGTGTTCCAAGCAGCTTGTTCTGCATATTTACAAGGATTTTTTCATGACACTCACAGCGATAGCAGGCATCTCCCACGCATGTTCTTTTAACACAAACTCATTAGTTGATTTATCCTTAAACACTTCTCCTGGATATTCTCAAAATATTCTGGTCGTCATTGATCCTGCGGTGGAGAATTGGACTGACTTAGCTTCGGGAGTTGTAGAAGGTGCAAATGTTTCTGTGCTCCAGGCTGATCAGGACGGAATTACACAAATTACCGCCTTGTTGCAGACTTATCCTGCTATTCATAGCCTCCATGTTATTGCTCACGGTACTCCCGGCAAGCTTAACTTAGGCAATGCGCAACTGAGTCTAGAAACCCTCGATCGCCATGCTTGGGATATTCAAACCTGGCTGGCTTCCTCTCCTGCCGTGCCTCAGATTTTGCTTTATGGGTGTAACGTCGCCGCAGGGGACGCCGGAACTGAATTTCTGAAACAGCTCCAGCTCCTCACCGGCGCTACAATTCACGCTTCTACTGCAAAGGTGGGTAGCCCCTCTCTGGGAGGGAGTTGGAATCTTAATGTCACCCTCGGTTCATCTCACCCGGTCTTGGCATTGACAGCCGCAACTCAAGCCACCTACCACGGTGTCTTCGTTCCCGAAAATCTTTTGGCTAACCCGGGTGCAGAAACAGGGGATATGTCGGGTTGGACCATTATCAATGGTGGCGGGAGTGGCTGGATGGCAGGGGCAAATGGTTCCTACGAAGGCGCTAATTCATTTACCACGTCATTCGACTTGACTCAGCGCTCTCAAACCATTGATCTATTGGCGAAGGGCTATTCTGCGGCAAATCTAGATCAGGCACCCACCATCAATGTGGCAGAGTGGTTTCGGGGATCTGGCCCAAACGTAGCTGATACCTACTATCTCAAAGTTGAACTGCGGGATGCGAATCAGCAGGTGATTACTTCCTGGGACAGTGGAACCTTAACTGCCAATGCCAATTGGCAACAGCTAACTCACGCCTTTACGAACTACGGTGCAGGTGTACGCTACATTTATTGGGAAGATGGCGGCGATGACGCAGAGTATTGGGCAGGAAACTATGGTACTCAACTAGATGCTGCGTCCCTCACAATTGATGCGCCCACTGTGCCAGCCAATCAAGCTCCAACTGACCTTGGACTCAGCGCCAGTGCCCTAGATGAGAATGTTCCTGCCAACACGGCGATCGGCACTTTCACTACCACTGATCCGGATGCTAACAACACCTTTACCTACAGTTTGGTGGCAGGTACAGGAGATACAGACAATGCAGCTTTTACGATCGTCGGTAATCAATTAAAAATTAATGCTTCTCCCGACTATGAGACGAAGCCTAGCTATACTGTGCGGGTTCGCACCACGGATCAGGGTGGCTTGTCTACCGAGAAAGCGCTCACCATTGCCGTCAATGACTTACCTGAAGCTCCACCTGCCCCTTTAGAACTGCGGGTAGACCTGTCTGACTCTGGTACCAATCCTACAGGCAACTGGAACACCATCCCTGGAAATGGTACCTTCAACGCCCTCAAAGATTTCAACAGCGGTGCAGCTACAGGTGTCAATCTCACCATTCAAAATGTCTCCAGCGAAGCAGGTTCTAATCAATGGTTTGCAGGTAGCATCAACTGGATCGACAACAGTGCGGGCAGTGACAATTTCTTCGGTAACACCACTCCTCTGGTGGCTCGGTTCGCCGGACTGACTCCCGGCAAGCAATACAAGATTGAGGTCGTCTCAGCTACCAATGCAGGCGGAGTTAGCTCAGATGTGCAGGTGCAGGGTAGCTTTGCCAGCCGTAGCAGTGATGGACAAGGCGGCACTGGAAATGACTGGAACGGCAATATTGGACTCCAGCGCTGGTTGATTTGGGATACCGTCACGGCCAGTCCCTCAGGCGAAATTTTAGTGACAAGCGCTCCGGGAGCTGGATCACCTCTGAGCGTCCTCAACGCTATTCACATTACTGAAGCAGTGCCCAACACACCGCCGACTATCCCTGCAGGTCAGAGCTTTAGCATTACCGAAAACAGCGCTGCCGGTACGGTTGTGGGTACAGTTGCCGCCAAGGATGCCGAAGGCAACACCCTGCAAGGCTGGCAGATTACTGCAGGGAACACCGATGTCGATCAAGATGGCAAAGCTGCGTTTGCCATGAATGCAGCCACAGGTCAGATCACGGTCAACGATGCTGATGATCTCAACTTTGGCAGTTCTCCAACGTTTAATTTGCAGACTACTGTCAGCGATGGGACGACTACTAGCGCTGCCCAAACGGTGACAGTTAACCTCACCCAAATCCCTCAACCCGGTAATTTAGCACCTACCGGTATCAATCTCAGCAATG
>DATNOY010000982.1:0-16667 GCA_036703495.1 Coleofasciculaceae cyanobacterium | reverse complement strand
ATGGCGTCAACCACAGTTATTTTTGAGAAGCCTCGCCCCGCAAGGCTTCTCAAAAATAGCCCACACTGAATCCAGCGCAAAGCGCTGTGAGAGTTGCCCAAAATTAGGGACTAGCTGCTCCAGCGGGAGTGGGTTCACTCTCTGCCGTAGGTTTGGCATCAGGACTGGGGCTTTCTGCTGCAGGGCTTTCTGCTGCGGGGCTGGCTGGGGCCGGACTTTCTGCTGGGCTGGCTGGGGTCGGGCTAGCAGGGGTCGGGCTGGCAGCGGCTGGCGGCTGAGAAGACTGCTGCCATTCTGCTAAAGGCCGACTGACTGCCTTCTCAAAGGTGGGAGGAATTAGCAGCACCTTGAGGTCGGTCTTGGCATCGGTCGGCGGATCGGCCAGAGCATAGAGGTTGCTGCGGTTGAAGTCGTAACCGCCCAGCACCAGCTTGTGTGTTTCTTTGTTGTCCAGGGTCACTTCCACGGTGGCCAGCGGCTGCTGAAAGCTATATTGTTGGCGATCGCTCGCCGGGGCTGCAAATGAGCGTTGGCTTTTGCCAGTAGCCAGTAGGTTGAGCAGAAAAGCAATTGAGGCATCGCTAGCCGCTGTTTTCTCAGGCTCCAGCATTTGCCACTTCCCGTCTTTGCCGCGTTGAAACTTGAGCGATTGCTGCGGCGTTTGCACACTTAACGACTGCACCTGGCTTTCTTGAAACGCAAACAGGTTTTGCGGGTCAGCAGCATCTGTTGCGGACTGAGAGCTGGGTGAGGTGGGGGGCACCTGCGATTGCAGCACTAGCACAATGCCACCCAGAGCGATCGCCGTCAAAATCAAAAATAGGGTTGAGGATTTGAGTTTCATAAGTTCTTATCTACGCTTCCACCATACCCCTGCCGCCATACCAAAGCCAATCAGCGGCAAAAACGCCATCGAAATCAGGGCGATCGTCATTTGTTGCTCAGGCGACAGGACAATCCGGCGGCTGGTGACTTCTCTAGGGCGAATAGACAGCACCTCGCTATCACGTTGGCTTAACCAGTTGGTGGCATTGAGGAAGAGGTCGCCGTTGAGCTGCTGTTCAAAGCGGCCATCGCTGGCAAAGCTGGAGTTGCCAATCACCACCAATCGGGCTTCGGGCTTGGCGGCTGCAGCGGGGCTTGGGGAGGGGCTAGGTGAGGGACTTGGAGAAGCCTCTGGGCTGGGAGACGGCGAGGGTTGGGCATCCAGGGTGCGCGTCAACGCCATGCCCAAATTGAACGGGCCTTTGGGATCGGTCGCCGGATCAAATTGCAATTCGCCTGTTGGGCCAATCCGCTGAGCGGTAGTGCGATCGCTGGAATAGAGCAAGATCACGCTATCCACACCTGGAACTTTGGTACTTTCCAGGGGCAGCGCTAGGGGATAGAAAGAATAGCCGTTGCCAAAACCCCGTGTGATCGGATGGTCGCCATAGCGATTGACCACCGTCACACCAGGGCCGCGATCGATCGCTTGTCCGGCTGGGTCAATCACCAGGCGATCGCTGACCTTGACACCCCAATCTCCGAGGAGAGCCGCGAGCTGAGGATCCGTCTGCGGATCAACCATCACCATCAAACCGCCTTTGCGTTTGCTGTACTCCCGCAGGGCTGCCACTTCTTTATCGACCAGGGGTCGCTTTGCCCCAGCCACCACCACCAAAGTGGCATCATCTGGAATTTTGGGGTTTTCCGCCAGGTTTAGGGTTTCAGGCAGGTAGCTTTCATCCTTGAGGCGGCTGAGGGCGCGGGCATAGCCCTCCTCACCCGCAGGTTGCAGGCTGCGCTCTCCATGGCCCTGGAGGAAGTACACCTTTTGCTGCTGGGTAATGCTAAGCTGCGCCAAGCCATTAGTGAGCTTGCGTTCCGAAAGCGGCGCTCCATTGGCTAATGTTTCCAAAAACCGGCGATTGCCACCCGTTTCTAGGTAGACTTCACCCAACGACTGGACGCCAAACTCCTTCGCTATTCCCGGCTTAGCCTGGGGATCAACAAACTCATAGCTAAACTGGCTGTTGCGACGACGGTAGTTCTCCAGTAGCTCGCGATCGGCTGGATTGGTGATGGGCGAAAACACCCACACTTTCACCGGCTGTTTCAGGTTTTGCACCACCTCCTGCGACTGAGGAGCCAGGGTAAAAATTTGATTCTCGGTTAAATCCAACCGGGGTGAATAGCGCACGGCCAATACATTCACCATGCCCAGAATCGCCAGCATTGCCAGGGTGGACAGTAAGGCATTAGTGCCAACCTGAGTGGAGCGACGTTTCCAAAATCCGGGTTGTACAGAGCTTTCCAGAATCAGCCAGCCTGCAATGATCCCCAACCCCAGCACAATCAGCAACGTTGGCACAATGCCCCAACTGCCGGAGACTGCTCCTGCGGTTAGCCCCATCACAATCAAGACGGGGCCGAACCAGAAGAAGTATTTGAAGAGTTTCCAATTGGGTAGATGGGCTTTTTTCATGGGGCGGAGAAGAAAGAGGGGAAATGGAAAATAGAGGAGTTAAGAGCGTTGGAATCTGAAGGCTTCAATCGCTTGAGCAGTCAGGAACAGTCCTAAAATGATGTAGCTGAAGAACAGCACAAAGCTGCTGATTTCTAAAATGCCCTGGGTCAAGTTGCTATAGCTTTTCAGCAGAGACAGATGCCCGATCGCGTCTCCTATGGGGCCGCCGATGCTGCTGGCGATCGCATCCGTCACCCATAGCAATACGAGCAGTCCAAAGGTCAAAATAGCCGCCAGGATAGTGCTGTCGGTGAGGGCAGAGAGAAACATACCCAAGGATAAAATTGCGGCTGCCAACAAAATTAAGCTGAGATGCCCCAGCAGCCAGATCGTCAGCGGCACAGGCGGATTAGAGGCTCCCAAGGCGATCGCTTCGTAGATTAGCAGCGGCAGCAGCATGGTGACAAAAAAGGTCAGCACGCCTAAGAGTTTTCCTAAAGCGACTGCCCAGTTGGTCAGGGGCGAGGTGGCCAGTAGCTCTAGCGTGCCGCGTTTGCGCTCCTCGGTATAGAGCCCCATCGACAGCATCGGCAAAATAAACCAAGCCAGCGGAAAAGCCAAGACGCCTAAGAAGGAACTGAGCAATTGATAGGCGACATCCACGGGTGGCGTAGTCATTCCCATCTGATCGCGCAGGGCGACTTGGGCAATTAGGCCATCCGGGCCAATCAGGATGGCAAAGAAGAAAAAGCCGCTTAGCAGCCAGAAGATGCCAGCAATCACATAGGCAAAGGGGGAGGCAAAGTAGCTTTGCAGTTCGCGACGGTAGATGGCAAGAATGTTGGCAAAAATAATGCCCATTAAACGGCTTCTCCTTCGGATGTCTCAGAGGTCTTAGGTTCAAAGGTCTCAGGTTCAGGGGCGGCGGACTCAGTAGCGATTTCTGCATCTGCATCCGCATCTGCATCCGCTTCCAGGACGATCGCCTCGGGCACTTTTTCCTCAGTGGTCAACTCCAGAAACACATCTTCCAGACTGACGCGCGATCGCTTCATCTCATACAGCCCTAAGCCTGAACCAACGATGAGTGCCGCAATGTCGCGACCCGGATCAGGGCTGCCAGGTTCTAGCATCACCGATACTTTGTGGCGATCCGCTGGCTCTGCCGCCGTCACTGGCTCTGCCGCAGTCACTGTAGCCGAGCGAATGCCTGCCAGCTGTTGCAGCTGTTGCGACAAGCCCGCCACTGCTCCTTCTACTTCTAGCTCGTAGCCAGAACTGCTGTTGAGCTGGGCCATCAATTGGTCGGGCGTGTTGGTAGCAACCACCTGCCCCCGGTTGATAATGGCAACCCGGCTACAGGTCATACTGACCTCCGGCAAAATATGGGTAGAAAGAATGATGGTGTGTTCTCCAGCCAGGCTCTTAATCAAGTTGCGCACATCAATAATTTGGCGTGGATCTAGCCCTACCGTTGGCTCATCCAAAATGATCGCAGGCGGATCATGCACAATCGCCTGGGCAATACCTACCCGCTGCCGAAAGCCCTTAGACAATTTGCGAATCAAGACCTTGCGTTTTTCCAGCAGGTTACAGCGTTTCAGGGCCAGATCAACTCGTCTGGGGCGATCGCCTGCTGCCACGCCTTTGATCTGCGCCACAAAGTGCAGGAATCCCTCTACGGTCATATCGGGGTAGAGCGGCGGCGTTTCGGGTAAATAGCCGATGCGCTTGCGCACCGAGAGCGAGTCTTCATGCACCTCAAATCCAGCAATTTTGGCAGTGCCGCTGGTGGCTGGCAAATAACCCGTCAAAATCCGCATGGTTGTAGTTTTCCCGGCCCCGTTGGGGCCCAGAAATCCTAGAATTTCTCCCTTTTCAACCTCAAAGGTGACATCCCGAATAGCGGACGTTGTGCCGTAGGTTTTGCTGAGGTGTTCGACTTCGATCATGAGCGGATGACCCGGATAAGAGAATAGGGTTCAGTGGCTGGGGTTAGGGTGCCAGATTTATGGTGCCATAGAGGCGGAAAATAGATCTTCAGATAGATCTTTGAAGACTGCATTGATGGAGGGCAACCGCACCCAAAATCATCATCATGCAGCGTTAGGCAAGAATTGTATCCAAAACCACGCTCGTTTGTGTGAAGAAGTTGTGTCAGCGATGTCGCAATCCTTCTAGACAGAAGCAGGAAGCGGTTCTCTGAGGTTTGCTGCTAGATTGATAAAGGCTTCTTTTGAACAGACAGCGCTTGTCTAAATTGGAAAACTCAGAACATTAGACTCAGCTATGAAATTACCGGATCTAGATCCTGAAACCATTGACCGCGTGATTGAAATGGCTTGGGAAGACCGCACCCCCTTTGAAGCGATCGCCCTCCAGTTTGGGCTAGATGAAAAGCAAACGATCGCCCTGATGCGACGTGAGATGAAGGCTTCTAGCTTTCGGATGTGGCGTGAGCGAGTAGCTGGACGCAGCACTAAACATGCTGCCAAACGGGAATTTGTCGCCGGACGGTTTAGATCGGACAATCAAAAGGGCTAAAGCCAAAAGTCCTAAAGCCAGCCTTTCCAGGCAACTACCTATCTGCTTTGCTCCCTCAAGCCCCCTAGACATTCCCTCATGAGCATTTTCACGTTGCAATCTGTCAAAAAAGACTTCGGCATCAAAGAAATTTTGAAGGATGCCACCTATAGCCTGAACGCTACCGATAAGGTGGGCTTGATTGGCACCAATGGCTCCGGCAAATCTACCTTGCTGAAAATGATTGCCGGATTAGAGCCGATTGACGAAGGTGAAATCTGGGTCAACTCTGGGGCACGGATTGTCTATCTGCCGCAGCAGCCCGATATTGATGAAAACCTGACGGTGCTAGAGCAGGTGTTTGCCGATAGTGGCGATCGCATGGCCCTAGTGCGGGAGTATGAAGATCTGTCTGACAAATTGGCGCATGGCGTAGCGGCCGCAGAGCAAGATCGGCTGATGTCCCGCCTATCGACTGTCATGCATCAGATGGAGGCAACCGGAGCCTGGGAACTAGAAACCAACGCCAAAATTATTCTCTCGAAGCTGGGCATTGACGACTTTCATGCCAAGGTGGCTGACTTGTCTGGCGGCTATCGTAAGCGCGTCGCCCTGGCCACAGCGCTGCTGTCGGAACCTGAGGTGCTACTGATGGATGAGCCGACTAACCATTTG
This sequence comes from Coleofasciculaceae cyanobacterium, assembly GCA_036703495.1. GTDB lineage: Bacteria > Cyanobacteriota > Cyanobacteriia > Elainellales > Elainellaceae > Drouetiella. The sequence goes on along the minus strand of DATNOY010000982.1, from coordinate 11,020 downwards.
GATGCGCTCTCGGTGGAATGGCTGCAAGAGTATCTCAACCGCTTCCGAGGAGCATTGCTGCTGATCACCCACGATCGCTACTTCCTCGATCGCGTCACCAATCGGATCTTGGAAATCGATCGGGGTGACCTCTATACCTATGACGGCAACTATTCCTATTACCTGGAAAAGAAAGCCTTGGCAGAAGAAGCTGATGCCAGCTCTCAGCGCAAGCACCGGGGCGTTTTGCGGCGTGAGCTGGAATGGCTCAAACGAGGGCCAAAAGCCCGTAGCACGAAGCAAAAGGCGCGGATCGATCGGATTCAAGACATGCGCACCAAAGACTTTAAGCAAACTCAAGGCAAGGTGGAAATTACCACGGCCGGGCGACGCATTGGTAAAAAGGTGATTGAGCTGAGCCACATCTCCAAGTCCTATGACGATCGCCTGCTGATTAAGGACTTCACTTACGCATTTAATCCAGACGATCGCGTCGGAATTATCGGCGGCAACGGAGCCGGAAAATCGACGCTGATGAACATGATCACGGGCAAGGTGCAGCCCGACTCCGGCACAGTCGAGATCGGCAGCACCATCCACATTGGCTACTTCGACCAGCACTCGGATGACTTAGCCCTCAATCCTGATCAGCGGGTGATCGACTATCTCAAAGAAGTGGCAGAACTGGTCAAAACTGCTGACGGCTCGGTGATTACGGCCTCGCAAATGCTAGAGCGCTTTCTGTTTCCGGGCAATCAGCAATATGCGCCTATCAACAAGCTTTCGGGGGGCGAACGGCGGCGGCTGTTTCTGCTGCGGATTTTGATGGCTGCTCCCAATGTGCTGATCCTGGACGAACCGACCAATGACTTAGATGTCCAAACCTTGTCGGTTCTGGAAGAATACCTGGAAGACTTTAACGGCTGCGTGATTGTAGTCTCGCACGATCGCTATTTCCTCGATCGCACCGTAGAAACTATCTTTGCCTTAGAGCCAGGCGGCAATTTGCGGCAGTATCCGGGTAACTACTCCGTGTATCTGGATTACAAAGCAGAAGAGTCCAATCGGACGGAGCCTGAAGCACCGGCTGCTTCACAGTCGCCTGCCTCCCCAGAGTCTACTCCCACGGCAGCCCCTCAGCCCTCCAGCAAATCCCGCAAGCTTTCCTATAAAGAAAAGCGCGAGTTAGAACAGCTGGAAGCCCAGATTCCCCAAATGGAGACTGAAAAAGAGGACATTCAAAAGGTACTCTACACCCAGCCGCCGGGCGGGTTTACTGAGGTGCAACAGCTCTCAGAAAGGTTGGCAGAATTGGAACGATCGATCGATATGGCGACAGAACGGTGGATGGAATTATCGGAGGTGGAGGGATGAAGGGTGAAGGGCAAGGGGCTGGACAAGCTAACGTTGGAGCAAATTGCAGCTTGGGTAGAGCAGGCAAAGCTCAAGGGCAAAGCAGGGCGGCTAGTAGATCGAATTCCTGAACTCATGATTGCCGATGCAGATTGGCTGGGAATCTGTATCTATCGCCGGGAAGCGATTAAACTTTGGGGGGATATTGACCACAGCTTTGCATTAATGAGTGCAGTTAAGCCCTTTGTGTTGCTTTACTTGCTAGAACAGTTTGGTGCAGAAAAGGTGTTTCAGTGGGTGGGGGTGCAATCGTCTGATGCGTCCTTTAATTCGCTCGATCAGCTGATTCTCGATCGCGGCTATCCGCGCAATCCTATGATTAACAGCGGTGCGATCGCGCTGGCGGCTCGGCTACCCGGACACAATGGGCAGAGTCGCTGCCACAACTTTTGCAACTGGCTTAATCAAAAGGCAGGCTGTCGGCTGAAGCTAGATGCAGCGGTGCTATCGTCGGTGCGGGCAGCGGGACGCGGCGTCAATCAAGCGATTGGCGATACCCTGGCGCAGTATGGTTACTTGACAGATGCTGAACTGGCTCTGGATGCTTACGAGCACATCTGCTGCCTGGCTGGGAAAGTCACCGATCTGGCCCAACTGGGATCGCTTTTGGCTTTTCCCCAAGCCATTGCTCCCCAACATTGCCGCATCGTCAACGCCATCATGCTGACCTGTGGTTTATACGAAGCCTCTAGCCTCTATGCAGTCCGAATTGGGCTACCCATGAAATCTGGGATTAGCGGGGCACTGCTAGCCATTGTGCCCGGACAGGGAACGATCGCCTGCTACAGTCCTGCTTTAGACACCATCGGCAATCCCATTGCCGGGCTGGCCTTTATCGAAGCTTTGGCCCGGTCTTTAGAGATCAGCGTGTTTTAATGCAGTCCTCTCCAGTGCAGTCCTCCCAGTGCAGCCCTCCCAGTGCAGTCCTCAATGAAGTACCTCGACGTCATTAAAAACTAGATCTAAAACCCTGTACTGCCCGCGCAGCAGGCGAGACAAGATTTTAAGGTTGTATGGTTAATTATGGCTACCTACTTAGCGCAATGCGTGCAACTTAGGGCAATGCGTGCAACTTGGGGCAATGCGTGCAACTTAGGGCAATGCGTGCAACCATAAAAAGGCGATCGCTACGGTGATCAAAGTCAGCGGTAGTCCAAACCGCAGATGCTCGGTAAAGGACAGACGATGCCCCAGATTGCCAGCGGCTTCGGCCACAATCAGATTGGCAACTGAGCCAAACAGCGTCAGGTTGCCTGCCAGGGTAGAACTGGCTGCCAGCATTAGCCAGGCTTGGGTATGCTGGGGTGGGATCAACGGCTGTAACAGCAGGACTGCCGGAACATTGGAAATGAGATTAGACAACACCACCGTGACGCTGGTGAGTCCCAAAGCAGTGTTCACCCAGCCTGCAAAGAACGGCAGCACATTCAGTGCTTGGGTGCAGCGGGTCAAGATAAATAGCCCAGAGAACATCACCAGTAGATTCCAATCGACTTCGCGTAGAATGCGTTCAGGTTTAATGCGACGGGTCACGAATAGCAGCGCCGCCGCCACAAAAGCCGCTTTTGCTAAAGGCACGCCCAGGATGAATGCAGCCAGCAGGGCCATAGTAATGGTCAACGTTTTGACAAACAGCGGCTGATAAACCCACGATCGCAAATTGAGTTCACCCGGAATCGGTTTGCAAGAGCGAACCTCTGGATACAGCCACACCAGCAAGCCCACCTGCACAACTAAGCCCATCAGCGCCACGGGAGTCAAAGCCTGAGCAAAATCAAGATAAGGAATCTTGGAAAACGAACCAATCAAAATGTTTTGCGGATTGCCGCTAATGGTGGCAACCGAGCCTAAATTGGTGGCTCCGGCGACTGCCAGCAAATAAGGAATCGGATTTAGGCGCAACGCCTGGGCCAAACTGAGGGTGAGCGGCGTAAAAATGATGGCGATCGTGTCATTGAGGAAGAAAGCAGACAAAATTCCGCTTCCTAAGGTTAAGACGGTAATCAGTCCCAGCGGGCTGCGGGTGAGCCGCGTCAAATTGACTAAGGCTAGCCGGAAAAATCCTGCATAAGCCAGATTGGCGTTGACTACCATCATGCTCAGCAGAAAAATGATCGTAGTGGCATCGATCGCCTGCCATGCCTCTTCCACATTCAGTACCCCTAATCCAACCAGCAACGCCGACCCAACTAAGGCGATCGTGGCCCGATTCATCCGCAAGCCCGGTAAATATCCCAGCGCCAAGCCCAAATAGCTGACGATCAATACGCCATACTGTCCGGCAATTCCAATACTCACCATTTTCTGATCTTCCCCTCACACGCTACCCTGCCGACCCTTTACACACTCTTTCCTGCCTCATGAAATTTGTGTAAAACTATCAACCTTCTATATGATTTTCCATACAAACTCCGTAATCCTGCAGAATACGGAGAGAGAAGGTACACTGCGGAGAGAACAGCCAATGCATTTGGATTTGCTTAGCATCATCAAATCGCTAGGATATGTCGGAGTCTGGGCAATTGTATTTGCAGAATCGGGGTTACTCGTTGGCTTTTTCCTGCCTGGAGATAGTTTGTTGTTTAGTGCCGGATTTCTGGCTTCCCAAGGGTTTCTCAATATCGGAGTCTTAATTTTTGGCTGTTTCGCCTGTGCGGTCTTAGGTGACAATGTCGGGTATGCTACCGGACATCGGTTTGGACGTCGCCTGTTTCAACGAGAAGATTCCTGGCTGTTTCACAAAAAACATCTCATCACTACCCAAAATTTTTACGAAAAGCACGGCCGAAAAGCGCTGATCCTGGCTCGCTTTATGCCCGTAGTGCGCACCTTTGCGCCCATTGTGGCCGGTATTGGCGCGATGCACTATCGTACCTTTATGACGTACAACTTGATCGGGGGCGGACTCTGGGCGCTGGGCATTACGCTACTCGGCTATTTTTTGGGCCAAGCCATTCCGCCAGAACAAATTGATAAATATCTGCTGCCTATCATTGCGGTGATTATTGTCGTTTCGGTGGCTCCCTCGCTGCTGCACCTCTATAAGGAATACAAGGCAGGCAAGCACTAGACTCTATTCATCTCCATAGAAAAAGCGATGTCTGAAGTGAATCCTACATCGAGGGTGGCATTGATATGGATAAGGTTAACCTGAATGAAAAGCTCTCTCAATTCTCAGAGTATTGGTCGCCCAGGACAGTTGCCCAGCTGAATCAGCATGACATCATGGTGGTCAAGGTCAAAGACGAGTTTGTTTGGCACAAGCATGATGATACAGATGATTTTTTCCTAGTGCTGAAAGGGCGTTTAACTATTCAATTGCGGGATCAAGAAATTCACCTTGAAGCAGGTGAACTTTTTGTGGTTCCTCGGGGTGTTGAGCATCGACCTGTTGCAGTCGAAGAAGTGCATCTCTTACTGATTGAACCGACGGGCACTCCTAACACGGGGGATAACCAGACAGCAGCTCCTCGGCAAACCATTTGAGCTGCTGTCTGGTGTCGCCCGTTTTGGAGAATTGGTTTTAGAAGCGGTAGGAGCTAAACAAGAATCTGCTTGACTCTCTCCCTACGTCAGAGTGTTGACTAAGATCGATCGCCTCAAAACCTTCGATCGCCATGAAAAATAGAATTACCGTTAGCTATAGCATCCAAGTTTCACCGACCCATCCTGTGGATCAAAACCGGCAGGTCAAACAAGCCTCAGCATTTTCAGTATTTTGTAAAATCTGGAAGAACGGGCTGGTTAAATTGAGACGCAGTACAGAACCCCGGCTTTGGCAGACCTCAGACTGTTGGGGAAATACTTGGTGGCATGCCTATCATCCGGCTACAGGTGACTCGGCCATTCGAGAATCTGCAGCTGAAATTGTGGGATGGATTGAACGTGCTGAAAGGATGAGGCACTGATCATGTTCAAGATTGGAGATTTTTCTAGACTCAGCCGAGTATCCGTCAGAACGCTACGCCTCTATGACCAGATGGGGCTACTCAAACCGGCTCAGGTCGATCGATTTACAGGATATCGGTACTATGCGGCCGAGCAGTTAGCCCTGCTGAATCGAATTGTCGCGTTCAAAGATTTAGGATTTTCGCTGGAGCAAATTGCTGAACTCTTGCCTGAGCAAATTCCGTCAGCTCAAATTCGGGGGATGCTGCGCCTGAAACAAGCTGAACTGCAACAGTTGGTTGAAATTGAACAAGCTCGCTTGGCCCGAGTGGCAGCCCGATTGCAACAGATTGAGCAAGAAGAGGCGATAGGCGATTACGATGTTGTCTTGAAACCTGTCGAAGCCCAAACTGTTGCAGCTATTCGAGATTTGCTCCCCGTCTGCAGCGATTTTAGACAGCTTCATAATGAGTTATGGGATGCACTGAGACAGCAGCAGATAGAAGTGGTTGGGCTTCCGCAAACCCTTTGGCATGATGCAGGCTACCAAACTCACAACGTCGATGCTGAGGCGATCGCTCCCATCAGCCCGTCTCTATCCACAAAGTCTGATCTCACCCGTGAAAGAATCAAAACTTATACATTGCCACCCGTTGAGCAAATGGCTTGCGTGGTTCATTTTGGCAGTGAAGAGACCATCATTCATGCATTTAATGCATTACTACAATGGACTAGCGCAAATCACTATCAGATGATTGGCGTGAACCGAGAAGTTTACTTAAATTCAACGTTTCTAGATAAAAATTGCGCATTGTCCAATGGCGATTTGACGAATGATAGCCAACTGGCCATTGAGCTTCAGTTTCCTGTACAGCGCTGCAAATTGTGAGGAATTGATCGATGAACGTTTTAGCCATCAGCTCTAGCCCTCGTCGCAGGTGCAAGATCCAAACGAACCAATGAAGAAGGCTCAAGATCTAGGAAAACGATTGTTTAAGATCCAAAGTAGTGACTATCGCATTGATACGCCCAGAGCGAGTTCGGTTTGGCAAGGGACTCCTGACCCGCCTGATGAAGTGAATTGAGGTCAGTTGCCAGGTTAACCGCGATCTCATTCCCCCACAGAAGCGTATAGTTGATAGGCGTATAGTTGTTTGTAAAAGCCTTACAGAGCTTTGAACCAATAGCCGATACTCAACCGATACTCAGCTGTCCCAGCCCTCACCTACCATGCGATCGATCGCTGAAATTAACGACAAAATTCAACGCAAGAAAGCTGTGGTTTGGACAGTCGAAGAACTGAAAGCCAGAGTGCAGGAAATTGGCGTCACTCAAGCGGCAAAGCAGGTGGATGTGATCACTACAGGCACATTTGAGCCCATGGAGTCTTCTGGGGCCATCCTCAATATCGGACATACCGACCCGCCAATTAAAATCCGGCAATGCTGGTTAGGCGGGGTGCCTGCTTATTCCGGGTTTGGAGCAGTAGACCTATATCTGGGCGCAACCCAAATGTTGGACTATACAGGCAGCGGCGATGGCACAGACAACGTTGAGCTGCGAGAGCGTGGGGGAGGACATGTGATTGCCGACCTAATTGCCGGAAAACCCATACCCCTACGGGCGATCGGTCAAGTCACAGACTGCTATTCTCGCGCTTCGTTTGAAACAACCATTACCCGAGATACCATTAACCAATTTTATTTATTTAATCCTCGTAACCTCTATCAGAATTTTATTGTGGGTGTGAATGGTGGCGATCGCCCCCTCTACACCTATTTAGGCCCCTTACAGCCCCAGTTGGGCAATGCCGTTTACTCAAATCCAGGGGCAATTTCGCCACTGATGAATGATCCAGACTTGCAGTTAATTGGCATCGGCACCCGCATCTTTTTGGGAGGCGGCATTGGCTATGTGGCTTGGGAAGGCACACAGCACTTTCCTTTGCAAAAACGTCTGCCTAACCACACTCCCATCGGCCCTGCTGCCACCTTGGCGCTGATTGGAGATGCCAAGCAAATGCAGTCTCGCTGGGTACGCGGCTGCTATTTCAAGAGCTATGGCCCTTCTCTAATGATGGGAGTTGGAGTGCCGTTTCCGGTCTTGCAAGAAGAAGTCGTGGCTCACTGTGCCGTTCAAGATCAAGACCTTGTGGCTCCCGTAATCGATTTCTCAATTCCCCGCCGGGTGCGCCCTACATTTGGCTTAGTCAGCTATGCCCAGCTCAAATCGGGCAGGATTGCAATTGATGGAAAAGCAGTTCGGGTGGCTCCCTTAGCCAGCCTTTACCTGTCCCGGCAGGTGGCTCAAGAACTCAAACAGTGGATTGATGCAGGGCAGTTTACCCTAACAGAACCTGTTGCCGCCATTCCCATGGATCGAGCATTTGTGGCACAAGATCGGCGGGGGACGCAAATTACCTTGGAGTAGGCAAGGGCTCTAGACCATCACCCGATCATCCCGATGAATCCAGACAGGTTTAAGGAATTTCCTCAGAGGAAGACAAGTAGAGGAATTTAAGTGCGTGAATTTACACTGCCTGGCAGTCAATCCAGATTTCTATAATGAGGTGCCTGACTAGTAGTCCTCGGCTTAAATCCAGCGACCGTTTGGAGTGTGAGCGTCTCGCTCACGCGGGCAAGATGCCCGCATTAGGGTCGCTCGATTTCCGCCATCTTGTACTAGGTTTCTCATTCTTTTGGCTAGTTATGAATAATTCCCAACCCACCTCATTTCATACTTATTACCCCACCCGTATCCTCAGTGTTTCTAGCTCTACCTCCTTGTTGGGTTGGGTGCAACGACAGCTAGAGGGAGGACATATGATCCTGTTGATTGACTGCCGTCAAGTGGCGTTTATGGACAGTACCGGCTTAGGAACCCTCATCACTGCTCTAAAACTCGTCCAGAAAGCGGAAGGACGTTTAGCCCTTTGCTCGCTGGGAGGGCAAGTCAGAATGCTGCTTGAGATGGCGGGTATGAAGTCAGTCTTTGAGACCTTTAACAGCCCAGCCGATTTTGAGAAGACGCTGTTGCCTGCCTTAAAGTCCCTATAAGGCTTTAGTCTACCGGGCGAACAATGGGAGCATCTGGGGAAGGCGCTTGGAAAACGGCTTGCAGCGATCGCTCCAAGCTTTCTGCCATAGCAATCCGATTGCCATAGGCGACAATCACTCGCGCCAAAGTAGGCAACTGGTTTTGTTCAGCTTCTAGATAGAGTGGTTCGACATAGAGCAATGATTGTTCGATCGGGATGACGAGCAAGTTACCCTGCACGGCTCTTGATCCCTGCCGGTTCCAAAGCGAAATTCGTCCCGAAATAGCTGGATCTTGATTAATTCGGGCTTCAATTTGTTCCGGACCAAAGACTAATTTTTGCTTTGGAAACACATAGAGCAGCATCTTGCCATACTGGTTGCCATCGGAGCGGGCAGCCATCCAGGCAATCAAATTGGTCCGCTGAGCTGGTGTAAAAGGTCGCAGCAGAATAAATTCTTCGTCGTTGCCGGTTGGCAGTTTAGTAATTAAATAGTAAGGCTCGACTTGCTGTTGCTTCCCAGCATAGATTTCGTTAGAAGCCCGCCACTGATCTTCTCGGTTGTAGAAGACAACGGGATCAGTCATGTGGTAAGCCATCAGCTGCTCAGTCTGGATGCCATATAAGTCCTGGGGATAGCGAATGTGCTGACGCAAGGCAGACGGCATTTGCTCAATGGGCTGAAACATTCCAGGAAAAATGCGTTGCCAGCTGCGAATCACAGGATCTTGCGCATCAGCAACATAAAAATTGACGGAGCCGTGGTACGCATCCACCACCACTTTGACTGAATTGCGAATGTAGTTGAAATTGTTGGTGTTGGGATCCGAGTAGGGATAGCGATCGCTCACCGTATAGGCATCAATCATCCAATACAAATAGCTCTGATCTGCCGGATCATTTTGCCCCCTCGCTTGCCAAGCTTTGCCGCCTGTATCTACCACCACCAGGTAAGGATCGCTATCAAATTTTAGGAAAGGCGCAATTGCCTGTACCCGTTGATCAATCTGACGACGGAACAGCAGTTTGGTTTGGGGAACAAAGTTATCGGTCAGCACCATGCGCCAGTCGCGCAGATGTTTGGCAAACAGCAATCGCCGCCAGAGATTGCCAATGCTGACGCCCCCCCGACCGTCATACACGTTATACACATTGTCGCTGCCGCTAGGATAGTCGAGTTCTTTCACCTGCGTCTGGGTCATGACATAGGTATCCGTCAGTTCCCCGTAGTAGATGCGAGGTTTGCCAATGGGGATGCTGTTTTTAACCCGGTCATCCACGACGACAGGTTCAATTCCCTGAATCAAATAGTCAGGCAATCCGCCTTCTCCGGCGACGTTGACAGGACTCAGGGTAAAACCGTAGCCATGGGTATAGATCAAATGCTGGTTGACCCAGGTTTGAGCGGCGGTAGGAACAGCGCTGTAGTCCAGTTCTCGGGCCGCAATCAAAACCTGCTGCTGCGTCCCCCCTTCTTTAGCCGCAATCGTGTAGCGATCGATATCGGCGTTGGGAAACTCGTAGTAAGAGCGAATCCGCTGGAGTTGGCGATTGGTTTGCAGCAGGGGGCGGTTATCCCAGATGCGAATGTTGTTAACCGTAGCGCTATTGCGCTGCAAATCAGCATAGGTGAGAGCATTATCGGGATTAAAGGTTTCTACCTCAATCTGATTCAGGCTAAATGCTTCGCGGGTCAGGGCGATCGTTCGCTGAATAAAAGGACGCTCTAGACTCAGCTCATTGGGCTGCACAACCACACGCTGGACGGCCAGCGGCAAGATGTAAGTGGCGATCGCGGCGATCAGCAGAAATACAGCGATCGTCAGCGGCAAGAAAACCAATTGAGCGCCAGATTTGACACCAGATTGAGCGCCAGATTGAGCGCCAGATTGGATGCCCAGCAATCGGTCTTTTTTTTGACGATGTCCCCTCCCGCCCAGCAGCGATTGACCCAGCAAAACCACTGCCAGCAACAGCGCAAAGATGCTGAGTCCCGTGTATACGGGCAGCTCGGTGCTGACGCTGGTATAGCTCGCACCATAGGTTGCCCCTTCCGGGGAGTAGAGCAAAGTGTAGCGATCGAGCCAGTAACCCAAAGAGACCGCTAGCAGCAGCAAACTGCCTAAGCCATAAAGGTGACGCTGCTGAGCAGGCGAAAATCCAGGGAAATAACCCTGACTCAGGCTATTGCCAGATAGTAAGTAAATTAAGCTAACAGACAGCAGCGCTACGCCCATCAATCCCATTAGCCAAAATTCCAGCAGTTCCCAAACCGGCAGGGCAAATACATAAAAGCCAATATCTTGCCCAAACAGCGGCTCAGTTTGGTTAAAGCGGCTGGGCGATTGGGAGAGCAGTACAGTTGCCCACTGCCCTGAAGCAATCAGGCTGAAGCATAAACTCATAAATAGGGCGATCGCTCCTAAAGCCCATCGAGGATAGATCAGTAGCCCGATGGCCATACCCAGTGCAGCAACGGCTTGCCCAACTTCTGCGGTCCCCATTTGCCCGATCGCCTGCTGGATGTGTTGCCAGAGGGCAACGGGATGTAAGGGAGTGGGCGGGGCAATCGCAATCGGTCGAGGAACACCATTAGGATGCCAGTGGTTAAGGGCAATTTGACCGTGATGCACTAGCAGAGCGCCAATGGCTACGCTCAGCAGCAGCGTCAGAGGCAGCAGTCTCAGTAGCCCCATGCGCCCT